>JACPYM010000107.1 GCA_016196035.1 Acidobacteriota bacterium
GTGAACAGCAGCGGGAACACACTGACCAAGACCGAGTTCGATCCGTTGGGCGCGGCGGCGGAAGTGCAGGATTTGACGAATGACAACATCAATGACGCCGAACTGGTCTTCAATAAATTCGGCGCGAGCAATCAGGCCCTTGGCTCAGGCTGTTATCTGGACGGCTTTGAAACAACCTGTGATTCGGTGATGAGCCTAATTACGGCGGACGCGGTCGAACCACAAGCGGTGGCTGATGCCCGCGCCTTGGCGAAGCGGCGTCCGCAAGACCTCAAGCGGCTGCTGGCCAATCGGCAACCGGATCAACCGCTGTTCATACCGCTTGGGTCGGCAGGCTATCTGACAATCCGCGATGTCTATGGTGAAGGGATTCTGAATATTACCGGCGGCGAGTCGCGTGGAAGCGGGAATTGGGGGCCGGTGGTGGAGTGGGTGCCTGGTACCTTTGGGTTTGGGTTGCAAGGCGGTGGGCAAAAAGGTGGCGGGCAGCAAGGCGGCACACCACCTGCCTCCCTAAGGCGTCCCGATCCATGCATTACGGCAACCGCGATACTTCAAGATGAAGACATGCAAGCTGCCATGGTAAAGGCTTGGGAGAATACTAAGAAAGAAAATGCAGAATTTGGGGGGTGGCTGGTTTGGGATAGCAACAAAAAGCAAGCATACGCTTATCTTTCGCCATACAAAGGGATAACGTTGAAAGGTAACAACACAACATATGCACCTAACACCAAATATTGGGAGGAAGGGTATAACTGGAAATTATACGCGAGTAACATGCCCCATCTATCTCGAATTATCGATTTTCACACCCACCCTACGGGTGCTGAGGCTTCTGACCTCGATACCTTTTCTTTGAGAGCTAGCGGGCGGCAATTGGGAATTGTAGTCCAGGGTGTTAATAAATGGGGTCTTTACACCGGAAAGTCTGGAGAGGCCCCGAGTGACAAATTACTGAACACTTGCCTACCGCTCAGGTAACAAGCAGCGACGACTCTCACTTGCACCGCGCGCTGATCTAGTGGCGAGGGCTTCAGGCTATCACTTTGACCAGGGGAGCACCGTCTCTCCACCGAAATTATCTTGCTTGGGGTTTGGTGCCTTCACATACAATGACAGGGCGTTTGGTTAACCAAATAACACCAGGCTTTTCAGGGAATACTTATGACTGCAAAGGGTTCAATTCAAAATGGCTTCGTGGTGACATTCGTATTGTGTCTGGAGGTTACTGCGTTTTCGCTAGTTTTCCAATCTTGCTCACTTAACAAAAAGAGTCCTAACAAAAACACCTGGCCAATGGCTTCGGTCGCTCAAGCAGTAACTACAGGGCAAGAAAATTGGAACATTGGAAACATCTTCTTGCCATCAGTTAATAAGCATCTTAAGAAATTAGGGATTGAGACACTTAAAGATGTGAAAATGATTGAAGAATCAAAAGAAATTCGCTTTTGGGTTGGCTTTTCTTATAACGGTTTTACCGGGCTGATACTTAAAGGCCAAGCAAACGAATGGTCTGCAACGTACATTCCCGCTAGTAATTCGGCAACCTCTTCTCCTGCTCCTCGCCGATTGCCCTCACCACGAAATGGCTGGGATAAGTTGTTAAGCGAAATAGAGGCATTGGGTGCTTACACACTTCCAGGTGAACCTGACCCGCTTCCCGAGAGATTGGGAATTAAGGATGGCCTCGCTGCAGTAGTTGAGATAAAAACGCCAGCTTTGTATAGGGCGTATTTGTACGCGGGACTTCACTATTATGAAGAGCAAGACGTTAAGAAAATGGAGAAGATAATAAACTTGTTGTCAGAAGAGTTCAAAGTGAACTTGTATTAACAGTCTCATTCTGTTGATCGCGAGACGATTTGCGCCGCAATCTGACGTAACGCCTCACAGTGGTAGAAGAATAGCTTCGAACTCAAGCAACGGGAAGAAATAGCACTGAACTCCAGCGGTCAGGCGCTCGGTTCGGGCTGCTATCTGGACGGCTTTGAAACAACCTGTGATCTGGTGCTGGGGCTGCTGCACGCTGACGCAGCCGAACCGCAAGCGGTCGCCGACTTACGCCGCGCCCTGGCGAAGAAACGCCCGCAGGATGGCAAACCGAACCGGCCCAATCAACAACCGGATCAGCCCATCTTCCTGCCGCTGGGATTGCTGGGCTATGCGCAAGTAACGCTGGTCTATGGCAAAGGGGTGCTACAGCTGGCGGGTGGCGAGTCGCGTGGAAGCGGGAATTGGGGGCCGGTGGTGGAGTGGGTGCCTGGTGCATTTGGGTTTGGGTTGCAAGGTGGCGGGCGGCAAGAAGTGCCAACAATTCGCGGGACAACTGATAAAGGGAAAATAAAGGATTTCAACAATGCCATCGCCGAAGCAACATCTCGCCTAAACAGCGATGATTGCGCAAAATTATTTGGCGGAAAAGATGCTGCATTAGGGGCACTTTATGGCGCTAGATATAGCTATCAAGACCTTAGCCAAGCAACACAAGATCCAAACACTGGTGCTGTCAGCGCAGTAGGTGCTGCGACCTATCGGAATACGAACCCACCGGCTGTTTACATTAATAACTACGGTCCATTTCGTAACACTTCCGTACTTGTACGTGGATCAAGCGGTGTAAAGAGTCACACATTTGACTTTGGAACAGGTTTGCGCGGCGCGCAATTCGGAGCATTGCTCTTGCTGCATGAGCTAGGACACTTGGTTGGGATATTCGGCTCCGATGCTGGGGACTCGAAGTTAAACCGTGGTTACACACAACAAGTGCAGGATGCATGTTTTCCAAAGAAGCAATAGGAGGCGCGATGGTTTTATCACTTAATGCAATAACGATGCTGTTATCTGTGTTGGTCACATTCATTTCACTGACACCGCCCTATACCTATAATGAGATGTGGAAAACATCTGGTGATGAACAAAATGAGCATCCGCAGGCATTATTAGAGCTCACAACAGACATCGTCAATCAACGTTACTGTAAGAACAGGGAAGGTGGATATAACACCCTGAAAATGAGCCTACGGCTACGCTACAAAAATATTAGCCAGCAACCTGTTATTCTCTACAAAGGGAATAGCGAAGTGTATCGAGAGGTGGTTAGCCTCAGCGCCCAAGGCACGATGAAGCGGCCTTACATATTAGACTTATCCCTTATGGCAGGTACGGAGAAAACTCCTGAGATTGCCGATGGCACCGTTCCTGACAAACACTTTGTTATTTTGCCGCCTGGGGCTACTTTTGAGACAAGAGCTAGCACAGGTGGGGTTCTTTTCTTGAAAAAGCAGGATGGCGAAAATTCTGATGATGCGCTAGGCACAGGTGAATACATGCTACAGATTAGCGTCTCTACATTTCCATACACCCAAACTGTTGCTGAAAACTTGCGTAATCGTTGGAAGGAAAGCGGCATTTTGTGGTCAGGTAGCCTTACCTCTACACCGATGCCTTTCAAGGTTGAGAGAAGTCGTAAGCTTGCGGACTGCAAACTCTAAGTTTCAGGAGACTACCTGAATACGCAGCTTTGTAGGTAAGCACTGAAGTCAACAACAGCGGCAATACGCTAACCAAGACCGAGTTCGATCCGTTGGGCGCGGCGGTGGTAGCACCGACGCAAACGACGCGTTGGCAAAACGGTCGTTGGGAGTTTTTCAGGGCCTACGCTGATGGCTCTGGCTGGCTAGCTGGTGGAGCGAATCCACCAAATTGGGGGACTGGCGGAGCGTACACCAGTAATCATCCAGAGATGCGGATGGGAGGGCTGCCAAGTTTCACTGGGGCAAACTACGAACTTGCCTCTTTGGGGATGTCCAGTTGGCTGCGAGGGCAAGGAACGGGGCGACCAATTGGCGGGCAGCAAGGTGGTGAACAGCAGAAGCAGCCGTGTGATGCGCAGGCTCCAACCGATCCCAATATATACGCTGGTGTTGTTACGGCTATGCATGAGCACACAGCATTCCAATATGCGAATGGAGATCACAGAGAATTTACCAACGCAGCAAGAGTAAACTTAGGAACGGAAGGGGACCCAGCACGCGCTGCTTCAGCAGCCTATCGCACGGGAGATGTAATCAATTTCCAGACACTAATGATGGAGGCAGCAGCTTTTGCCACTGCAATCCATAACTCCTTTGCGGCAATGCAAAGCAATGAACGACAACACAGCCGTGAGTGGCCGACCTGGGAAGCCTATCTGAGAAATTCTGGCCGATTTGGTGGTGACCGTGACTGGGAGCGCGGGCGTAGAAACTTGGGCACCGCTCTTACATCATCGGCGGATAGCGTTGATTGCGCCTACTTAAAAGGGGTGACAGCTATCTTTTCAAGCGTGTATAGCGATGGGCAGCAATCGCTATTTTATCGCAGCAACACAGTCAGCGGCTGGCTAGGTGTCTTCCAACCGCCATTTAGTCGAGGCGGAAACTTCTTTTTGCGCGCGCCTTCCGGCACGCGTATTGGGGATCATGATTTCATCCCTTAACAATCCCAACCACCAAGGTGTCTGGTTATGAAAATAATTGAGTTCTCGCTGTCTAGCTTAGTGATTCTAGCTTTGACAGTTTCATGTAAAATTGTCTCTCTGACAAACTCAAAGGCATCAGACAAGATCAATGGCCACATTCAGGGCAGAGCTGGCAACAAATCCCTTGTTACTGAATTTCAGCAGATAGGCAGGGTGCCTGAAGGGCTGGAGCCAATCAGTAAAGTGAAACTATCTTTTGTGGAGGGGATGCATGGTTGGCTGGCAGATAATCGTAAATTATGGCTCACGCAAAACGGCGGGGTGAGTTGGACACTAATTTTCACCTCTGCCGCAAAGGATTCTTTGCTTGGATGTCAGTTGGTTAATCCTGATGAGGGCTGGCTGCATACGACAACTGGCTTTTATAAAACAGAGAACGCTGGTAATAACTGGGCGAAAGTTATTTTGCCGGACACAGACGCCACTGACAGTTTTTTCGATCTGAAGTTCTTTCCTGACGGAAAGCACGGCTTTATATCGGGGCACACAGTTGACAAAGAATTCCTTGATGAACCCTTAACAAACAACCTATCTTCACCTGACGGAAAACATGGCGTCAAACCTCTATTTTATGCTACTGAGAATGCTGGAAAATCTTGGCGCAGAATGGGGGTGGAAGATGCTGATTACGATTCGATAACAGAAATTTTTATTTTGGATAACTCCCGAGCCTGGGCCATAGCGATTAGAGGGCTCCTGTCTTATGACCTGTCTCTTTGGAAGTATGTAGAGTTTGACCTGCCAACTTGCGAACAGACAATTGACCCACTGACACTCCCTTATGGGAATCTAGCTGATCAATTAGGGCCAACGAGTCTTAGCTTCGCAGGAAAAACGCACGGTTGGATAGCTTTTAAGAACGGGCAACTTGCCAAAAGTGAAGACAGTGGCAAAAGTTGGTGCGTTATACCTCATTCAGTGACTGGCTGGCCGAAATTTTATCAAGCCACCTCAGGTCAAAGAGTTCATTTTGTGGATTCGCAAAGCGGCTGGTGGTGGGTTGAATACGCGCTCTATCACACCAAAGACGGCGGCAAAATCTGGTCATTGGTTAATGACAGTGTTGATGCCATATCCTTTGTTGGCGCTGATCAAATGCTCATACTTTCCGAGGGGCAACTATTTAAAGGCAACGCACGAAGACATTGAGTCACACTGCTGAACATTCCACGATATTTCAGTTCACAAACTAACACCCCACACATGAGTCCTAGAAAAGGGGAGAAACTGGGCCACAGAGCGAAAAGTCTTTCACGCTTCGTGTCTACTTTTCCATCTCTCCATTGCATTGCCCGCTTCTTGCCTTTTCAAACCTTGGCTTTTACACTCCCGCTTCGTTTCACACTCCTATTTCAACCGCAATCAAGAGGCACACATGAAGATTCACGAGTACCAAGGCAAAGCCTTGCTGAGCCGTTTCGATGTCAAAGTTCCGCGCAGCGCGGTCGCTAAAACGGTGGAAGAGGCCGAGGCCGCCGCGCAACAACTCGGTCTGCCGGTCGTCGTCAAAGCCCAGATTCACGCGGGCGGACGCGGCAAGGGCGGCGGCGTCAAGCTGGCGCGCACGATGGAAGACGTCAAAACCATCGCCGGGCAAATCCTGGGGATGAATCTGGTCACGCATCAGACCGGCCCCGAAGGCCGCATCGTGCATACGTTGTTGATTGAGGAAGGGCTGCGGATCAAGCAGGAATTTTATCTGGGCATGTTGCTGGATCGCGCGACGTCGAAGCTGGTGTTCATGGCTTCGTCGGCGGGCGGGATGGACATCGAAGAGGTCGCGGCGCACACGCCTGAAAAAATCCTGAAGGAATACATTGATCCGGCGGTCGGGATGCAGGCCTTTCAGGCGCGGCGGCTGGCGATTGGCCTCGGCCTCGCGCCCAAACTGATCGGCAAGGCGGCGCGGTTCATGCTGAATCTGTACAACGCCTATGTTGCGCTGGATGCTTCGTTGCTTGAAATCAATCCCTTCCTGTTGACCGAAGAAGGCGAGCTTTATGCGCTGGATGCCAAGGTCAATTTCGACGACAACGCGCTCTATCGCCACAAGGAATTCGAGGCGTTGCGCGATTTGAACGAAGAGGCACCGCTCGAAATCGAAGCGTCGAAACACGATCTCAACTACATCAAGCTGGACGGCAACATTGCCTGTATGGTCAATGGCGCGGGTTTGGCGATGGCGACGATGGACATCATCAAGCTGGCGGGCGGCGAACCGGCCAACTTCCTGGACGTGGGCGGCGGCGCTTCGCAGGAACGCGTCGAGAATGCATTTCGCATTCTGCTGGCCGATCCGGCGGTCAAGGCGGTGTTGGTCAACATCTTTGGCGGCATTGTGCGTTGCGACATGGTCGCGCGCGGTGTGGTCGAGGCGGCGCGCAACTTGGGCGTGCAAGTGCCCATCGTTGTCCGGCTAGAAGGCACCAATGTCGAAGAGGGCCAGCGCGTGTTGCAGGAATCCGGGATGAATTTTCTGGTCGCCAAAGGCATGCAGGATGCGGCACAGAAGGCTGTGGCCGCCGCAGGCAATTGAACTAGCAACACAGCAATCGTTTACGTTAAGAGGATGAACCGGAAGAACGCCGGTTCATCCTTTTTGCTTTCTGAAGCCCCTGCCTTGCGCTGCGCTCTTGTACATTTATAATCATCACCCAGAGCAAGAACAACGAACTTGCTTGCACCCGCTGGCAGCTTAGGCCGCGTATTTCAGGGCAAGATGATTACTTTAATTCAACATCCCAGTCGTAAACGCGCGCTCCTGGCTACGTTGTGCTTTTCCCTGTTCCTGCATTTCATCGGCACGCTGGCCGTCAAATATCTGCCGCTCTTCCGGCTGGTTTACAGCCTGCACGGCATCGAATTCGTCGAGCAGGATTTTGATAAGCGCATCCTGGTGACCTTTACCAAACGGCTCAGCTATCCGCCGGGGTACAGCGGCTTCCGTCCATCCAAAAAACAACTCACGCCTGAAGAGATCAAACGCCTGGAAGCGCGCCGCCAAGCGCTCGCCGCGCAACGCGAAGCCGCCGCCCGCCGGCGTCAGGAAGAAGAGGCCAAAGAGGCCGCCAAGGAAGCTGAGCTTGCGGCAAAACGCGAGGCCGAAGCCAAAGCGCAAACCATTGCCCAGGCCAGCGCCACGCCCACACCCTCGCCCACGCCGAAGTCGGAATATCCCGGCGGCTTTGGCAAGATCAACACTTCGCCGATCAAAGCCCAGGTGCAGCGCCTGTACGATGCCAAGCAGGAAGGCAAACTCGTGTTGCCGGAAGGCAAGCTGCGCGTGGGCGTCACGGGCACGATTCGCGCGGACGGCACGCTGGCCAATTACAAACTGATTATTCCTTCGGGGCTACCAGAAATTGACAAGGCGGCGTTGGCGATTCTGGATGCCGTCAGCGAAAGCCGCGCGCTGGGGCCGCTGCACGAGATTACTTCACTGAGCATGATCTTGAGCGTGGATGAGCGCGCCGAACTGAGCGTCGTGGGTTTTACCGCCAACGAACAGGCCGCCGCCAATATCGTCAACCTGGCCAATGCGGCGCTGCTTTACGCGCGCATCAAAAAAGCCGATGAACCGGCGGCGATGTTGATGATCAATCACCTGAAAGTTTCGCGCACCGGCCAGCGCGTGCAAGCGCTCATCAGCATGCCGCGCCAGAAAGCTTCGGATTCGCTGGCGCAGACGATGGCGAAGTAGGTGCCGACACTGTGCAGCAGGCTGCTAGCCTGTTGCGTCTCGATTAACTGCAACAACAGATAACGATGACTTTTTAATTGGAGGCTACCGCAGGCTGGCAGCCTGCGGCACATTTCTTATTGCCTTTGCCCTTGTAACCAGCAGCCCTTATCATTCGTCTCAGCAAGCGTCACACATTTCGTAACCACCACAACCGCATAACCATCGAAAGGATCACCCAATGCGCATCAACCGACGGGGTCTGTGTTTGCTGTCCTTCTTACTGGCCTTCAGTATCGGCGCCCTGGCGCAGACCAAGCTGACTTCGCCCAAAGAACATTTCGGCTTCAACATCGGCGACGATTACCAACTCGCCAACTACACGCAATACGAAGCCTATCTGAAAAAACTCGCGGCTGAATCCAACCGGCTGAAGCTCGTCGAGATGGGCAAATCCGCCGAGGGCCGCACGATGTATCTGGCGATCATCACCTCGCCTGAGAATCACAAAAACCTGAATAAGTACCGCGACATTTCCAAACGCCTCACGCTCGCCGAAGGGTTGAGCGACGCCGAAGCCAACCAACTCGCCAAAGAAGGCAAAGCCATCGTGTGGATTGACGGCGGCTTGCACGCGACCGAAGTTTTAGGCGCGCAGCAACTGATTGAAACCATCTGGATGCTGGTCAGCGGCAACGACGAAGAGACCTTGCGCTTCCTGAATGACGACATCGCGCTGGGTTGTCTGGTCAATCCTGATGGCATGGAGTTGGTCTCGGACTGGTACATGCGCGAGAGCGATCCGCTGAAACGCAGCACGGGCGGCATTCCGCGTCTTTATCAAAAATATATCGGCCACGATAACAACCGTGACTTTTATATGTCGGCGCAACCCGAATCGGAAAACATCAACCGCATCTTCTTCCACGAATGGTTTCCGCAGATCGTTTATAACCATCACCAAACCGGCCCCGTGGGGACCGTGATGTTTGCGCCGCCATTTCGCGACCCGTTCAACTTCAACTTCGATCCGCTCATCCCGATTGGCATTGATCTGGTCGGCGCCGCGATGCAATCGCGCTTCCTGGCCGAAAATAAACCCGGGGTGACGGTGCGTTCCGGCTCCAGCTATTCGACGTGGTGGAATGGCGGATTGCGCACGACGGTTTACTTTCACAACATGATCGGGCTACTGACCGAAACCATCGGCAATCCGACGCCGATGGAAATCCCCTTTGTCATCAGCAAGCAGTTGCCCAAAGCCGATCTGCCCTATCCCATCACGCCGCAAAAATGGCATTTCCGCCAATCCATCGAATACTCACTGACGGCCAACCGCGCCGTGCTCGACGTGGCCGCGCGTTACCGCGACACGCTGCTCTATCGCGCGTATCAGATGGGCAAAAATTCCATCGAACGCGGCAGCCAGGATCATTGGACAATCACGCCGACCGAAGTGGCCGAGGCCCAAGCCTCTCTTGCCAGAGACGCCGCCAAAGAGCGCGCCAACGATCAAGGTGGGCAAGCCGCTGACACGCCGCGCTTCGAGCGCGCCATCGGCTTTGAGCGCCCAGCCAACAAGAAGTATTTCGACGCTATGCGCACGCCGGACAAACGTGACCCACGCGGCTTCATCATCCCGGCGGATCAGGCTGACTTCCCGACCGCCCTCAAATTCGTCAACGCGCTGATCAAAACCGGCGTGACGATTCATCGCGCAACAGCCGGCTTCACGCTCGGCAGCAAGAGCTATCCGGCAGGTTCCATCGTCGTGAAAAGCGCGCAGGCTTTCCGTCCGCACGTGTTGGATATGTTCGAGCCGCAAGATCATCCGAACGATTTCGCCTACCCTGGCGGGCCGCCGCTGCCGCCGTATGATAGCGCGGGCTGGACGCTGGCCTATCAGATGGGCGTCAAATTTGACCGTGTACTCGAAGCCTTTGACGGCCCGTTTGAGAAAGTCACAGGCATGCTCAAACCCGCGCCGGGTAAAGTGACGGGCGTGGCAACGGCAGTCGGCTTTTACACCAGCCACGAGGTCAACGATTCGTTCATCGCCACCGCCAAACTGCTGGGCAGCGGCGAAGAGGTTTACTGGCTGAAACAGGCGCAAGGCAATCACCCCGCTGGCACGCTTTACATCCCGGCCAAAGCTGGCACACAGGCCAAGCTGCAAGCGCTGGCGACCGAACTCGGTTTGAACTTTGAGACCACAACTGCCAAGCCTGCGGGCGAGTTATTCAAACTGAAACAACCGCGCATCGGGTTGTTTGATCGTTACGGCGGATTGATGCCGTCGGGCTGGACGCGCTGGTTGTTGGAGCAGTTCCAGATTCCCTTCACCGTCGTCTATCCGCAAACGCTGGATGCGGGCGACCTCGCCAGCAAATTCGATGTGCTGATCTTCGTCACCGGCGCGATTCCCGGCCAAGGTGGCGGCGCCGGACGTGGTGGCGGCGGCGGTGGATTCGGTGGGGATGTCGAACCGGGCGGTGGCGGACCGAGTGGCCGAGCTGACAGCATTCCCGAAGAGTTTCGTGGCTGGCTCGGCAGCGTCACTGCCAACAAGACGATTCCGCAACTCAAAGCCTTCGTCGAAGCGGGCGGCGCGTTGCTCGCCATCGGCACTTCCACCTCAATGGGTTATCACGCAGGCCTGCCGCTGGCCAACGCGCTGATGGAAAAATCATCCGACGGCAGCGAACGCCCCTTGAGCCGCGAGAAGTTTTACGTGCCCGGCTCGCTCTTGCAAGCCAGCCTTGATACGTCGAATCCACTGGCCTATGGCATGCCGTCAAAAGTGGATGTCTATTTCGACAACAGCCCGGTCTTCCGCCTCAAACCCGAAGCCGCGTTGCAAGGCGTCAAACCGGTCGCTTGGTTCGCCAACGACAAACCGCTGCGCAGCGGCTGGGCCTGGGGCCAAAAGTATTTGCAAGACGGCGTCGCCGTCGTCGAGGCTCCGCTCGGCAAGGGCCACTTATTTCTTTTCGGCCCCGAAATCGCGTTCCGCGGCCAACCGCATGGAACGTTCAAATTCCTGTTCAATGGGATTTATTACGGGAAGGCCGAGACGGTGAAGTGGTAAAGCGTTGACAGCAAGGCCGTGCCAATTTGGAGTGCGACGCCTTGTGAGACTGCTGGCGAATTCAAAGCGGCAAGCTCCGGCAGAGGTAAGCTTGCCGGGGCAGGTGTTGAGAGTTCCGCCTTGAGGCGGTGAGGCGCGCAGCGCCAGAACTGACGCGCCGCTGGCGCGCTGACCGCCTCAAGGCGGAACTCTCAACACTGGCCTGCCGGAACAGCATTTGAATTCGCCAGCAGTCTCACAAGGCGTTGCACTCCAAAAGCTGTGTTTTCACTTCTGCCATTTCACTTCCAACACCGCGCGATCCCGCGTGCTGAAAAAACCGAAGATGTTCGTTTGTCTGCCGCCGAAAAAATCCGCGCCCAACCCCACGCTCCAATGATCGCCAAAGCTGCGCGTGAAGCGCGGACGAATCAGATATTGCCGCTGATTCAAGCCCGTCAGCACAAACAACTCCGGTTTGAACTTTTCGTGGAAGAAGTTGGTGCGCACGAAAAACGACGCCAGATGGTTGTAGCGCGGAAAGAGCAGTCGTTGCTGGGGCGCGGAAACGAACGAAAAAAAGTATTGCCCGCTCAACCACACCCATTCACGCGGCGAATAATCAACGCCGACCACGCTGGAAAATTGCCCGACCTTGCCGAAACCATCACGCAGCGGCTGGTCATTGACCGCGACCGCGCGGTTGCGATTCCAACCCGCTTCCAAGCGCAACACCACCGGGCCAAAGTTGTTTGCGCCCGTCAGGCCGAACACTTCTTTGCGGTCGTAACGCGGTTTGAAAATGACCGTTGGCAAAGGCTCGCCAGGTTTCTGCTCAAAACCGCCGACGTAATTGGTCGGCACATCTTCCCAGCCGTAAAAGTAATTGGCTGTCCAGTCCCAGCTTTTGATTGCCCGACTGAACCGCGCGCCGAATTGCGAGGAACGCAATTGATAGGCTGGCCGCGCACTCTTTTCCGCCCGTAGCGGCAATTGGGCGAGCGGCGAATCTTGCAAAGCCGCTTTGATCAAGCCCAGGCCGAAACTCTGGCCCGCGCCGAATTCGTCGCCTTCGACCGACAATCGGCCCGGCGCGAAGTAAGGCACCCAGAGCAATTGCAATGAGCCTTTTTCGACCGGCACATCCGCACGCGCCAACCACAACGGACGGCGCGAATCCAGAAAGTCTTCCAGAATGAACTCGCGATAATCGAGCGGGTTGATGACATCCAGCACACGCAAACCGTCAGCCTGTCCCCAGACGACTTGTTGCAAACCGAGCTTGAGATCAACCTTCCCGGCCTTGCCTTCGACAACGACTTGGCGCGGGTCGAGCCATAATTTGTTTGGATAGCCCAGCCGCTTGACCGGATCGTAATGCGCGTGCGTTTCCAACGTCAGCCGCCAGTCATCGCCGATTTTGTACACGCCTTTCGCGTCCAACTGCGTGCGCGACATTTGCAGTTGATGCGGCGCATTCAGCTTGAAGCCCGTGCGATTGCGGATGGTCAGTGACCAAATCCAGTTGGAAGGTTTGGGCGTTGGCTCAGGCGTCGGTGTGGGTTCTTGCGCAAAGGCTGGAAAAAGCAAAAAGCAAAAGGCAAAAGGCAAAAGGCAAAAGTGCGGAACTGTGTTGTTTAGAAAAGAAAGCGCCGCCCTTTTGATTTTTGCCTTTTGCCTTTTGCCTTTTGCCTTGAAAAGCATCCGCATCAAAACACGTCCGCCTTCTCCAGCGCCTGTTGCGTGAACATGTCTTCTTTCAACCCGCTGTTGAATTTGATCTCTTCCATCACCATCACGGAGCGCGTGCCGTCGGCGGGCGTGCTGACTTCGACCTGCTTGGCGACCCAGATGCCGCTGATCTTTTCCAGTTGACTGGCTTTCAGAATGCGCACGCGCTGCCCAGCCTTGTCGTACATTTCGACGAGTACAGTGTAGGGCACATCCACCGGCACCCACATATACACATAGCTGTATTGCGAGCGATCTTCGGCGACTGGGCGCGCCTCGATCTTGTAACACTTGCGGCCCTCAATCACTTCGCCCTGGCCGATGATTTTGTAGCTGTAATCGTCAAGCACACGCTCGGCCATGTCTTCGTTGGTGAAATCGGTACCGAGGAATTTGCGCGCACGCTCTTGCGGCGCAATGCGGCGCGTGCGCTGAATCGCTGGCGTGTAAAGCCATTGCCGGTCGCCAATGCCAGTTTGGTTGTAAGTCAGTAACCCAACGCCCCGCACTTCTGCCGGATCGGTGAAGCGGGCCAGCGTCTTGCTGTTGCCGAGCGTGCCGAGTTTGCGCAACGAGAACTTCTTGCTGCGCAGCGTGCCTTTCTTGTCGTAAACATCGAGGCGCGCACGCCAATAACTGTCGCGGCTGTTGTCCTGCCGGTAAACCGCGTCAATGATCTTGCGGGCGTCCTGGGCTTGCGCCGCCCCAAGGGCAACCGACAAAAGGCAAAGGGCAAGGGGCAAGGATGTATTCAGTCTCAACATTCAGCTTCTCCTATTCGCAACCAATCGCTTCGATCACTTTCAATTGCATCGTGCGCCGCGCCGGCCACCACGCCGCGAGCAAGGCAATCAAGACGATGATCGGCAATGACAGCAAGATCAACCGCAGCGGCACGATGAACGGAATGACATACCCGCCGATCATGGCCGACGCCGTGCGCACCAGAAAATAGGTATTGCACATTCCGGCCAGCACGCCCGTCACTAACCCAATCAGGGCGATGACCACGGCTTCCAGCAAAATCAGTTTGCGAATCTGACGGCGCTCACCGCCCAGCGCACGCAACACGCCGAGTTCGCGTTTGCGTTCGGCGGTCGAGATGACCAGCGCATTGACGATGCCGACCGCCGCCGTAAAGATCGCCACCAGCATTTGCATATAAGTCATCACAAAAAAGCCGTCGAGCAATTTCATGATGTTCGCGCGCCATTCTTCTTGCGTGTAAATAAAGGCGCGTTGCTCACCTTTGATGGCGCGCGTGAGTTGTTGCTTGAACGCGGCGCGGTCAACGCCGGGCAGCAGGTTGATGTCAATGATGTCAATCGCCGCGTCGTTCCAGTAGCGTTTATAAAGCGAGCGCTCCATAAACAGCGTGCCTTTTTCAGACGAGTAATCCTCAATGATGCCGACAATCGGGCGTTCAAACGGTTCGGTCGGCGTCGCCAATTTGATCGTGTCACCGACCTTCAAGCCGTAGCGATTGATGAAATTGCGCGCCGCGATCACGCCCTCACCGCTGGTGATTTGCCGTTGCACCGCGCGGGCATCCGCGCTTTCTATTTCCAGCGTGGCGCGCGCAAACCAGCCGTCAAATTCCAGCGCGACCAGCGCGACCGAATCGGCGGCATAGGGCAGGAAGGTGAAGCGCACATTCTCCAATCGTTTGACGCCCGGCAACACCGCGACCTTCTGAGCCAACTCTTCGTTGAAATGCCAGGTCTTCGAGCGCGCGCCTTCGGTCGTCGTCACAAACAAATCGGCATTGATGGATTGCCGCATCCAGCGATCTACGACCTGTTTGTAACTCTGCACATACGCGCCCGTCGCAAAGACGAACATCAGCCCGATCATCAGCGCGCCCACCGTCGTCGAAGTCCGCCGTGGCGCTTGGATCATTGCGTCCACCGCCAGCACACCTTCTGATCCGAACAGCCTGTCCATCACGGGCCGCAAGCCTCGCGCCGTCCATTCCGACAGTTTCGGCAGCAGCACCGTCATCCCCAGGATGATCAAGATCGCGTAACTGAAATGCACATAAAGGCCCGCGCGCACGGGCGAGAACCGCACCAGCAGCAAGCCTGTGACGACCAACACCAGACCGAAGATCACGCGCGCACGGCCCAACACCGCCTCGCGTTGCCGCGTCTCGATGTTGTGCAACGCCGCCGCCGGATTGAGTTGCGAAGCCGCACGCGCGGGCAACCATGCGGCGATGAGCGAAGCCACGACACCCAGCGCAAATGCCAGCGCCGCAAACTTCAAGTTAAACACTGGCGGTTGCTCGGTCGAAACCAGCCCGAAGATTTGATCGGCAATCGTGCTCATCACGCGCTCAACCACGATAGCCAGCCCGAAGCCAAGTCCAATCCCGCAAGCCGAACCGAGCAAACCCATCACGACTGCTTCACCTAAAAACATGCGCTGCACATTGGGCCGCTCGACGCCCAGCGCACGCAGGATGCCGATCTCTTTCCAGCGTTGATTCACCGCGATGCTAAAGGTGTTGAAAATGATAAACGTGCCAACCAGCAAGGCGATGAAGCTGGTCACCGTCATCCCAATGTTCAAACCGGAAATAGTATTTTCCAGCCCTTGCCCGCGCGAGGTTGGGCGGTCTACGTCCAAGCCAGCGGGCAAACGGCTGCGTAAGCGTTGCTGCAAATCCGCGACCGTCACGTTCGGCTCATTCATCAAATCAATGCGGTCGAAGTTCTGGCCGCGCCCGAAGACGAATTGCGCGTTAAAGACATCCATCACGGCGATCTGGCCGCCAAAGACTTCGCCCATCCCTTTCGGCTGAAAGATGCCGCGCACGATGAAATCTTTTTTGCCCTGCGAAGTGAATAGCGGCAATTTGTCGCCCTCTTTCAAGTTGTGCTTTTCAGCAAAAGGCCGCGCGATCAAGATTGAATCGGGCTGCGCCAGCGCCACCAGCGGGTCGCCGATTTCGCTGTGCTCTTGATCGAATTGGTATTCGCGCAACTCGCTGTCGCCGACCATATCCACGCCGATAATCAGCAGGTTGCCTTCGTCTTCAAACGCCGTGTGCGCGATGACTTCGATGGCTGGCTCGGCAATCTTCACACCCGGCGTATCGCGCGCGCTGTCCCAAATGGCTTCGGGGAACCCCGCTTCGCCGCCCGTGATTTGCAGCGTCGTCTTGCCCGCCACCTTTTCAATCGTCGTTGTCAGCGAAGACAGCAAGGTCAGATTGGCTGTGCGCACGGCAAAAAACACCGCCACGCCGAGCGCAATGCCGAGAATGGTCAGCGCTGTGCGCAACCGATGTTGCCGCCATTGCTGCCAAGTGATCTGCGCCAGGATTGAAAGCATAACTTGTTCTGTACAGCAGGCTGCCAGTCTGCTGGGACTTTCGGTTGTAGGGATTCTGAATTGCCTGTTGGCCATCGCCCCTATTTGTCCGAATTGCCAAACCACAGCAGGCTGGCAGCCTGCTGTACCGTTCAACGCCGCACTACCAATTCCTCTTTGACGATGCGGCCATCCCGCAGCCGCAAAATCTTGTCGCAATGCCAGGCCGCCTCTTCGTTGTGCGTCACCAGCAACATTGTCGTGTTGAACTCGTGGTGCAGGTCATCCAACAAGCTCAAAATCTCTTCGCCGGTTTTGGAATCGAGGTTCCCGGTCGGCTCATCGGCCAGCAAAATCGGTGGCTTGAAAATCAATGCGCGCGCGATGGCAATGCGCTGGCGTTCGCCACCCGACATCTGGTCGGGTTTATGCGTAGCGCGTTCGGCCAAACCTACGCGCTTGAGCATCTCGCTGGCTTTCTGCTCCGCCTCGCGTTTCGGAATGCTTTGCAAGCGCAACGGCAACGCGACATTTTCCAGCGCCGTCAGCGTCGGCAACAAATTGAAAGTCTGAAAGATCATGCCGATCTTTTCGCGCCGCAACCGCGTGCGCGCATCATCGCTGAGCGCGGCGATGTCCACGCCATCCACCATCACCTGCCCGCCCGACGGGTCGTCCAAACCGCAGACCATGTTCAACAGCGTAGACTTGCCCGACCCCGACGGCCCCATCACCGCGACACGTTCGCCACGCGGAATTTTCAGATTCACCTCAAGCAGCGCATTGACGACTTTGCCGTCACCATACGAACGCGACACCGCGCGTAATTCGATCATTGTGCCCTCACCTCTCTCTCATGATTGCGAGCCATCTTTCACAAGACTGCACGAATGAAACGGGCAAAAGGTGACACCTCATGCCCGCCTCATGCCCGAATGATGCGAAAACCATTTATCAGCTACAAAAGCGAAAACCTGGCGGAATTTGATCAGCGCGGGAAAAAATCGGCGCTTGTTTTATTTTGGGATCTGAAAGAGGGCTTAGCTTAGCTGCCGCCACTGGCAAAGGCAATTGAGCGCCTGTACCGCGCCACGCAATCCCGCTACAATCGCGCCGCGTCGTGATCCATAACACCAACAACAAACCATGCCCACGTTGACGTCCGCCCGCTGGCAACAAGTCAAAGCAATCTTTCAACAAGTGGCCGAGTTGCCGCCCGGCGAACGCACGTCGGTTCTCGCCCAGATCGCGGCGGGTGACGAGGTGTTGGGCGCGGAGGTCGCCAAGTTATTAGCTGCCGATGAACAGGCTGAAGAATTTTTGGAAGCTTCGCCTGTGCCGGAAATCAAGCAAGCCACCGATGACAGCGCCGCCGGACAAACCATCGGCAGCTATCGGTTATCGCGCGAACTAGGGCGCGGCGGCATGGGCACGGTGTATCTGGCCGAACGCGACGATGCGCAATTCCGCCAGCAGGTCGCCATCAAAATCATCCGGCGCGGCATGGATAGCGAAGACATCCTGCGCCGCTTTCGCACCGAGCGCCAAATCCTCGCCAGCCTCAACCATCCGAACATTGCGCGGCTGCTCGACGGCGGTTCGACAGCGGAGGGGCGGCCTTATTACGTGATGGAATACATCGAGGGGCGCTTTATTGATGACTATTGCAACGAGCAGCAACTTTCCTTGGCCGACCGTTTGAAGCTCTTTCGTCAGGCTTGTGCCGCAGTGCATTACGCACATCAGCATCTGGTCATCCACCGCGATCTCAAACCGTCGAACATCATGGTCACGGCGGCGGGCGAAGTGAAGCTACTCGATTTCGGCATCGCCAAACTGCTGACGCCGGATGACCCCCATGCCACGCTGACGAATTTGGGCCTGATGACGCCCGCCTACGCCAGCCCCGAACAGGTGCGCGGTGAAACCGTGACGACGGCGGCGGATGTTTATGCGCTGGGCGTGATCCTGTACGAACTGCTCAGCGGCCACAGTCCGTATCGAGTACCCAGCGACACTGTCAGCGAACTAACCCGCGCTATCTGTGAGCAGGAACCGCTCAAACCAAGCGTCAGAGCCGAAGGGATGAGGGATGAGGGCGGAGGGATGAAAGCTGGAAGCCGAAAGCTCTTTTCATCCCTCATCCCTCATCCCTCATCCCTCCTGCGTGGCGATCTCGACAACATCGCGCTGATGGCCTTGCGCAAAGACCCGGCGCGCCGCTACGCCTCGGTCGAACAGTTCAGCGAAGACCTGCGCCGCTACCTAGACGGTTTGCCGGTGCGTGCGCGGCCCGACACCTTCCGCTATCGCGCGGGTAAGTTCGTGCAACGCAACCGGTCGTTGACCGGCGCGGTCTTACTGGTGTTGTTGACGCTGCTGGGCGGTATTGCGGCGACGGTGCGGCAGGCGCGGATTGCCGAACACGAGCGCGCGTTGGCGCAACAACGCTTTGACGATGTGCGCCATTTGGCCAATGACTTCGTTTTCAAATATCACGACGCCATTGCCGAACTGCCCGGCTCGACGGCCGTGCGCGCGCTGCTGGTGCGTGACGCAACCGCCTATCTGGACAAGCTGTCGCAGGCGGCGAGCAACGATGCTGGTTTGCAATTTGAACTGGCGCAGGCTTACGCCAAGCTGGGCGCGGTGCAGGGACGCCGCTACGACGCCAATGTCGGCGACACGGCGGGCGCACTGGCAAGCTTTCGCAAGAGCCAGGCGTTGCTCGAAGGCTTACGCGGGCAACCCGCCTGGCAAGCGCGCACGCGCGACGAATTGCTGCGTCTCTATCACGACCTGGGCGATTTGCTTGCGCGCAGCAACCAGGCGGGCGAGGCGCTGGCCTTGCAGCAAAAGGCCCTGGCGCTCAGCCAGGAGGCGCTCGCGGCTGAACCGGCCAATCCCGGCTACCGGCTGCAACTGGTGAATGCGCAGATCAAGCTGGGTGATGCGACCAGTTCAATGCGCAGCGCGTCGCCCAACGGTCAAGACCGGCTGGATATTTACCTGAGCGCCCTGCCCCAGGCCGAAGAGTTGTACCGCGCCGAACCGCGCAATCCCGCCGTGCTCAACACGCTCATCCGTCTCAATCAACGCATCGGCAGTTGTCTAAGCTGGCAGGCGCTGGGCAAGATGATCCGGCAGGATGGGCTGGACGGCGCGCCCCAACAGTTTCGCGCGGCGCTGCCTTACCAACGCCGCGTGCTCGAATTGACCGACGCACTGACGGCTGAGCAAACAACCGCTGGCTCAACTGCCGGTGTGGAAGCCTATCTCGCCAAACGCAATCGTGTGGCGGCGCTGGTCAATTACGGCGCGGCGTTGCGCCATACCGGCGCGCTTGGTGAGGCGCTGCTTTGGCAGTTCCGCGCCTTGAAATTGATGGAGGAGTTGTGCGCCCACGACTCGGCCAACCGCGAGGCGCGCTCCGATCTGGGCGACGTCGAACACGAGATCGCGCTGAGTTACGCCGCCCAGGGCGATGCGCGCAACACCTACAAACACCACCGCCTCGCCTTGGCCCACAAAGAAGCTGTCGCCGCCCGCGACGGCAAGAATCAGGAAGTGCGGACGGCGCTCAAGGTGTTTGCGGATGAAGTTGCGCGTGCCTTGCGGAAGCAACGTTGAATGCAACCTGGGTAAGCACCGCTGCCAGGCTCATGGCAAGGCGGCGCGATACACGCCCGCGCCACCGCCCGTGTTCGCCCCCACGTTCAAATACAGATTCGCGCCATCCACGGCAAAGCCCAGCGCCACTGTTTGGTTGGGCAAGCCATTGCGATTGGCCGCCCAGCTTGCGCCATTATTCGAACTGCTCGAGACGCCGTTGAACAGGAAGCCGACATAGACGTTGTTGCCCACGGCAATCATGCATTCGACAAAGCCGCCCGTGCCCGTCGGCAAACCATTGTTGACCAGCGTCCAATTCGCGCCGTTGTCGGTGGAGCGGTAGACCGCAGCCTCGGCCAGGACGGCGGCGAACAAGGCATTGCCGGCCTGCTGCAAACTCACGATATACGCCGCCGCGGGCAAGCCGGTGTTGGCCGGACTCCAACTGGCGCCGTTATCGGTGGAGCGATAGACGCCGTTGGCAATGTAGCCCGCAAACAGCGTCGTGCCATTCGCCCAAATCGTGTTGAGAATCACATTGTTTCCGCTCGGCAAACCGGTGCTGATCGAAGTCCAGTTCGCGCCGTTGTCGGTCGAGCGATACAACGCGCCGTTGAATGCCCCGGCGTAAAGCGTCGCGCCGTTGGCAAACAACGACCAGATGCCGGGCGCGGCTGGGATGCCATTGCTCGAAGCCGTCCAACTCGTGCCATCCAGCGTCGTGCGATAGACGCTGCTCGCGCCTTGCACGGCGACAAAGACGTTGTTGCCGCTGCTGACCAGCCCATAACAATTATTCGAAGGCAGCCCCGTGGTGAATTGCGTCCAACTCGCGCCGCCATTGGTCGAACGGTAAACGCCGTTGGTGCTTTGATAGGTGACAAACAGCGTATTGCCACTGGCCGCGAGCGACTTGGTATCCTGACCGGTGGGCAAGCCGGTCGAGATTTTCGTCCACGTCAACGGGCCGTCGCCACCGCCGCCGCCAGTGGCGACGGTGATCGTCACGCTCTTGGTGTCGCTCAGTGGCGGGACGCCATTGTCGGTCGCCGTGAAATTCACCGTGAACGTGCCGGTCGCGCCGGGCGTCCAGGTGAATTGGCCGGTGTTCGCGTTAAAACTCGCGCCCTGCGGCAGATTCGCCGCCGCCAGCGTGACGGCTTGCCCGGCGTCAGGATCAGTCGCGCTGACGCTGAAATTCAGCGCCTGTCCCACCGTAGCCGCTTGCGCGCCCGGCACGGTGAGGACGGGCGGACGATTGCCATTCGTCCCCAGCGGGCGTGTGAAAACAGCATTCACGCCGCCCAGCAACAGCCGGTTGCCATCACGGATCAGCCCGATGAACGGCCCTGAGGTCAGACCTTCGGTGATCAAAGTCCAGGTTGCGGCGTTGTTGCTGGTGAAACCTACGCCGCCGCCAGAGCCTCCGGCGTAAACGCCTTCTTCAGCCGCGACGAAGTTATAGATTTGCCCCAAGCCTGATAACTGCGCCGCCGAGCGCGTCCAACTCGCCCCGCCATCGGTCGAGAAATAGAGCAACCCGCTGCCGCCCGCGATGATCGTGTTATTCACGCGTTGGAACGAAACCGGGAAATCCAAGCCGAAGCTACTCACATACGTCCAATTCGCGCTGCTGGTCAGCGAACGGTAAAGGCCCGCGCCCGACCCGCCATAACCGCCCGCCAGCACGTAATCGCCATCCACGAATAACTGCACGGCCTGTGAGGTTGCGCCGAACGCCTGGTTGCTAAACAACGCGAACGAGCCGCCGCCGTCGGTCGAGCGGTAAGTGCCCTGACCTTGCGTGCCGGCAAAGATGGTTTGGCCCGCGCCCGCGACCGAAAGGAATTGCGCCGCCGGCAATCCGTTGGTGACTTTCGTCCACGCGCCCGTGACCTCGTTCAAAATAAACAAGCCGCCGGTCGTCGCGGCGAAGAGTTTGTTGTTGAGGAACGCCAGCCGATACACCAGGCGGCTGTTTTCCAAACCCGTCGAAAACGCCGACCAATTGACGCCGCTATTCGTCGAACGCCAAATGCCTGTATCGCCGCCCGCATAAATCACCGCGCCGTTCACATAAAACGCCCAGATGCGATTGATGCCGTTCAAGCCCGTGCCCAGCGGCTGCCAGGCGATGACTTGCGGATTGACCGTAATCGTCGTCGTCGCGCTCGCGCTCGCCTTTCCATCCGACGCCGTAAAGGTGATTGGATAGGTGCCCGGCGCCGCCGGCGTCCAATTGAAAGCGCGCGTGTTTGCATTGAACGTCGCGCCGGACGGCAATGCCGAAGTCGTCACCGTCAACGCATCGCCATCCACATCGCTAACAGCCACGTTAAACGCGAGCGCTTGCCCCGCCGTGACGTTGTAACTTTGCTGCACCGCCACGACGGGCGGATCGTTGACCGCGTTGACGATGATAAAGACCTCGGCCACGGGGCTAGTGCCGCCGCGCCCATCGGTCACCACAAACGTGAACCGATCCGTGCCGTTGAAATTCAAGCGCGGTGCATACGTCACATTCGGCGCAATGCCGGTCAGCGAACCACTCTGCGGCGCGGTCTGGATGAAATAGCTCAGCGGATCGAGGTCTAGATCAAACCCGCTCAGCGTGATCGCGCGCGGTGTGTCTTCGTCGGTCGCCACACTTTGCACATACGCCACCGGGATGCGGTTGTTGCTGCTGGCGGCGAGCGGCGCACCAAAAACGCCGCCGCCGTTGCTGCCGACCAGCAGGCGCGAGGCAATCGCATAAATCGTGTACAGGTTCGGCGTGGTCAGCCCGTTAATCAACAACGTCCAACTCGCACCGCTGTCGTTGGAAACGTACAGCCCCAGATTCGTCGCCAGATAAATGCGCGCGCCATCAATCCAAATCCAATAGACCGAAATGTTCGCGGGCAAGCCACCCGCCACCAGCGTCCAGAGCGCACCATTGTTGCGCGAGACGCACAAACCGCCGCCCAGCAAACCCGCATAAACCGCCGCGCCCCCGTTGGCGAATGACAAGACCTGCGCGCCCGTGGGCAAGCCATTGTTGATTGCGCCCCATTGCGTACCGTTCAGCAAAAAGATGCCACCGCCGCGCGTGCCCACACACAGCCGCCCGCCATACACCAGCAAGGTCGCGCTATCGAGCGTGCCCAGTCCGGTGTTGAGCGTCTGCCAGACATTGTTCGTATAAACGCACACGCCGCCACTCGTCGCGGCATAAAGCGTCGGGCCGAAAAACAGCAAGTTGTTGATCGTCAGCGTCAAGCCCGACAACCCCGCATTGATCGCCGTCCACAGCAAGCCGCCGTTGGTAGAGCAATAGACGCCGCCGCCCTGCAAACCGGCGTACAGCACCGGCCCATTCGCAATCAGCGACAGGATCGAAGCGTTCCCCGGCAAGCCGATGTTGACGGCAATCCAATTCACGCCATTGTCCGAAGAGCAAAAGACGCCCTGATTCGTCGCGGCGTAAAGCAGGCCGCCAATCGTGGCGAACTGGCGCACGATGCGGTTGGCCAAGCCCAGCGGACGCCAATTCAGATTCGTAATCGGCGGCGCAACCAGTTCGACGCGCGTCGAATTCGAGACGCCAAAACCATTCACGACCACCGTCACATCCATCGCGGCGCTGCCCAGCAAACTGCGCGGCACTTCGACGTTGATCTGATCCAGCCCGACCAGCCCGCCCTGTTTGCCCGCGAAATCAGGCACGATTTCCAACCCGTTGATGATCACCCGCACGAACTCGCGCAGATTCTTGTCGCCGTTCGGATCGGGCGCGCGGCGGATGCCGGACAGAAACAGCACCAGATAAACGCGCTCGCCATCCGGCCCCAAATCCAAGGCATTCGCCAAAAAACGATTGGTCGTCTGGTTGAAGGTCGCCACGTTTTCAAACACCTGCTGCCCATTCGCCCGCACGCGCAAGGCCACCGCCGCCGGGACGCCTTCGCCATTGGCATTGGCGCTGAAGATCGCGGGCGCGACCAACTTCACATCCATTGTGCCGGTGGAAGTCGCGCCGCCGCCGGAGGTGATCGTAACCGTCGCCGTGCCAATCGCCGTGCTCGCCGGGACTTCAAAGTTGACCTGTCCCGCCGAAACGAAAAACAGCCCCGCCAGTTGCCCGTTCACGCGCACCGACGTGCCCGCCAGCGTCGTGGGCAATTGCACGCCCGCCGTATTCGGATCGGTATCGCCGCCCGTGGCGTTTTGCGTCGCCAGGCCGCTGCCAAACGCCGCCACAATCGTTTCGGGCGCAATACTGTCGGCGCGAAAACTGGCGGCGGAAACCAGCGCCACGCTGTTGCCTTGCGCCGCAACAGCACGCTCAAACGCAGCAGGCTTCAGCCCCAGCAACAATCCACCAGCGATAACCAGACCGGCAGCGATAACCAGACCGGCCAGGCGGCACAGCGAGAACGTGCGAAACTTCATTTTCAATCCTCCTGAATGTGTGGTGGCGCGCGGAAGCTGCGCCAAGGGGAAAATACGGGATGCACTCAGTAACGCAGGAAAAGCGGGCAAACGGGAGCAGGCTGACGAGTATTTTTTTTGCAACGTTGCGCGCTGCACTGTGGGCTTTTGCAAAGTCAGTGAAACGCTGAGTGTGCGACTTGAGACTGATTCCCGATTCCTGACTCCTGATTCCTGATCGGCAAAAATGCTGATGATTTTCAAACATCAGGAACCAGGAATCAGGAGTCAGGAATCAGTTTCGCCCCGAAGCTGGCCTGGTTTCCGATTTTGCAACAGCACTGCGGGCGCACCGACGTAGGCGTTCCGCATTTTGGCAAACGCGCGCCGACCGCATAAAATCCAGCCTTCCCCAATCCGATCAATCCCCACACTGTTTCCAGCATGTCTGACTTACGTTCACCAACACTGTTGCTGAAAGAGGCGCAGGCCGGCAATAAAGCCGCGCTCGACGCATTGCTGCCGCTCGTCTATGACGAATTGCGGCGGCTGGCCGCGTACCATCTGCAACGCGAACGCAGCGACCACACCTTGCAACCGACCGCGCTGGTACACGAGGCCTATTTACGTTTGGTAGATCAACACGCGGTGGACTGGCAAAACCGCGCGCACTTTTTCGGACTGGCGGCAGAGATGATGCGGCGCATCCTGGTCAATCACGCGCTGGCCCGGCAGGCGGCCAAACGCGGCGGCCACGAGACGCGCGTTTCGCTGGATGAGGTGTTGGATTGGGCCGAGCAGCGCGCAGTGGATTTTGTCGCGCTGGATGTCGCGCTCGCCAAACTGGCGGTGCTTGACCCGCAGCAGGCGCGCATCGTCGAACTGAAATTTTTCGGTGGTCTTTCGGTCGAAGAGATTGCCACTGTGCTGGAGATTTCCACGGCCACGGTGAAACGCGAATGGCGGATGGCGAAGGCTTGGCTTTTTCAGCAGCTTGCCTAGCGCGGTTTGCAATACTCATCTGGGCGAATAAATTCGCCACTACGACGGGCTGGTTAAACGTGCATGCCGCGCGGCTTCAGGCGATACAGCATCTCGCCCGCTTTCGGCACAAACAAAACACCTTCATCCTCGCGGCCCTGCCATTCGTCCAGCTTGATCGAAGCCGGGTCGAGATAGCCCAGCTTGATGCGGCGGCAACGCTCTTCACTGATGCCGGTGGCCAGGGTGACTTTGATGCGCGGAGATTCAACGCCGGTCGCCGCGTCGTAACTGCCCAGGCCGCGCACGTGCGTGCTGTGCGCCACGACGCCGAGCGGATAATGTTTGAACCGTTCCCACTGCCGCACAAAATAATCACGCACGTGATAGCCGATTTCGTCCAGCACCTGGCCGTGGGTGTAACTGACTTCGTCAATGTGGGGCGCATAGATTACGACTTCGCCGCCATCCGCCACGACGGGTTCGAGTTTGTACATCCCCTTCCCAGCCGTCCACAAATCGTCATAAAGCTTCGGCATCACCGAGAGCACGCGTTTGTAAGGACGTTTGGCCAGAATGATGTGCAGTTGCGCGGATAAGTCGGCCGCAGCTTCCCACGCCTCTTCCGGCGTGCCGGTGTAAAGGCCCGCCAAGCCGTCGCCCTTGACCACCATGCTGAAACAGAGTTTGGGTTTGTTGATGAACGAGGCGGCGCGATCAATCACGCGGCGCACGGCGGTTTCTTTAATGCCGATGGTGTCGAAGTTAGTCACGACCGCGCCCAGCCAATGCGAAAAGTTGATGACTTCGGCGCCGCTGATTCCGGGGAAGAAGTACTTATTGCCGCCGGAAAAGCCCGCGACTTCGTGCGGAAAGACGGGGCCGCAAATGATGATCTGATCGTAATCAAGCACCAGCCGATTCACGCGCACCGGCACAGCCTCATTCAAAATGCCGCCGGAGATTTGGGCGATCTCGTCACCAGAGATTTCGCCCAGCGTCGTCAACACATCGGGCGCGGCCCAATCGTGATTGAAGACGCTGACGTCCGCGTAACGGCCCGCGCGTTCTTCAACCGTCACGCCCAAATGACGATTGATTGCGTCTTCGCTCATCGGCATGTGCGTGCCGAGCGCAATTAGGAAATCCAGCTTGGCGACTTGGTTGGCGAGCGCTTCGTGAAAGAGCCGGAACATCAGCGGAATCGGCGCGGTGCGCGTACTGTCAGGGATGATGATGATGACGCGCTGGCCCGCGAGCGTGTGCTGCAGTAGCGTCTTCATCACCAGTTCGCGGATTTGCTCTTCAGTCAAAAATTGATCGGTGTGGCCGTAGCCGATAAGCATTGAACGCTCCTGTCTAGCCGCAAGAAAACGCAAAAGATGATTTGCTATACACCGCTGTATGCCGAGAAACCGCCATCCACGGGCACAACGATGCCCGTGACAAAGGCGGACGCGGGCGACAGCAACCACAACACTGCGCCCAGCAAATCTTCGGGATTGCCAAAACGGCCCATCGGCGTGTGCGAAATGATGCTCTGCCCGCGCGGCGTCAATTCGCCTGTCGCTTGATTGATGAGCATGGCGCGGTTCTGTTCGCCCAGAAAGAAGCCCGGCGCGACGGCATTGACGCGCAGCTTAGGCGAGTATTGCTGGGCCAGATGCACGGCCAGCCATTGCGTGAAGTTGTTGATGCCAGCCTTGGCCGCCGAATAGCCGATCACGCGCGTCATCGGGCGCATCGAACTCATCGAAGAGAGATTCAAAATTACGCCTTCGCCCTGCTCTGCCATCTGCCGTCCGAAAACCTGGCAGGGCAGAATCGTGCCGAGCATGTTCAGGTCGAACACATACCGCAGTGCCTCTTCGGGCAAATTGAAAAAGGTCAGATCGGGCCGCGTGGTGGCTTCAGGCGAGTTGCCGCCCGCGCCGTTGATCAGGCCATCAATGCGCCCGAATTTATCGAGCACTACGCGCGTCGCGGCTTCGAGCGTGTCAGTGTGCAAGACATCGCCGCTGATCACAGCGGTCTGTCCCGGCCCTGCCATTTGGGCGATGGCAGCCTCGCCTTTGGCTTTGTCGCGGGCCAGCACGGCGACATTCGCGCCACAACCGACTAAGGCCTGTCCCATCGCGCCGCACAGCACACCTGTGCCGCCGGTGATGATGAAAGTGCGGCCTGTGAAATCATAGAGTTTGGTTAGTTCACTTAAGGTCATCGTGTTGTTTTTCAATCAAGACACACGACGCTCACGAAGAGATTCCCCTTCTGCGTGCGTCTTCGTGTGGCTTCCTAGATTAGTCCCCTGTGGCTTTCGCAGCCTCGCCGAAGGGCGCGAAGTGTTTGCCGAAATGCGTTTCGAGCACGTCGTAATAGGTCTCTTCGTACTCGCGCAAGGTCGCAAAAAACGGCGCGCGAAAATCGGCGTGATGCAGCACCGACCCAAACGTCACGTGCAAAATCTCGCGGGCGTGGAAATCGTCGAGCAGGCTCGTCAATTGTTCATCCACCAACGCCGCCACGTCCGGCATCTTTTCGACTGCGGCGGAGACGTGATAGCTGGCGCGGTCAGTGGGATAGCGGCCTGCGGCAAAGGCGGCGATGGCGCGGAAGAGTTTGGGGTTGGTTTTGCCGATAGCGCGCAAGGCTTCGAGATAGCTGGTGCCGGCGGTTTTCAAATGCACCAACTCGCCCGCCACACGCGAGGCAATCGGGTAGATGCTGAATTTGTCCGAACCGGAATGCAGGCTCAGCTTGTATGGCCCATAGGTTTGCGACACGGCCAGATGCTGGGCAAAGGATTTTTCAAACTCATGCAAATCGCCGATGTAATCCACGCCCTTCTCAAAATCGCCGACGTAACGCGGCGCGAGGCTGACCCATTGCACGCCCAGCCGCTTCAGTTCATTGGCGATGTAAATGTGTTCGGCCACCGTGGTCACGGTTTCCGATTCGTCCACGCTCATTTCCAACTCGAAGGGCTTGCCGCCCATCACGGTTTCGAGATGGCGGTACATCTTGGCCGTATGCACGACAACGCGGCCATACTTGGCGGTCGCCCGCAACAAATCTTCTTCTTTCAGTTCGAATTTGAATGTGCCCAAATCAATTGTGCGTTGCAGGCGCGTTTGCGTGTCGGCCCAAGTGGTTTCGAGTTCCGCCCACGGCAAGGCTTCGGCTTTGGCGCGCAGGACATCAACGGGCGCGGTGTTGGCCTCGTTATCTACGTGCTCGCTGGGATCAATCGTGTAAAAGGTGAACCCGGCGGCGGCACAGGAATCAATGTCCGCCGTGTTTTTCAAATGATCGGCATCCGCGCCAAACCCCGCGCGCCAACCTTCCTGCAAGACGCCCCAGAGCGCGTCATCCATCACTTCCTGCGGGGTGCGCCCTGTGCGGGCGTTTTCGCGGATGGATTGTTGCGCCAGGATCGGCGCCATCGTCGAGTGGCGAATCGCGCGCAGGTGTCCCGGTGTCGCCAGACCCAAGCGGTCGCCACAACCCGCCGATTTCGCCAAACCTAACGGACGTGGCACAAGAAATGGCAAGGCGGTGCGCAAAGCCGTCGCATTGGCCGCGCTGGTCGCACCGACGAGAATGTTCAGCGGTTCGCCATTCAACGTGGCCGCACTTCGTTCGCCTTCAAATCCGTTGAGCGATGCTTCGTTACGGGCCACTAGGCCCAAACACTTTTCCGTCCCTTTGCGGCCCAGAAAATAGAGCCGTTGCTGCGCGGCGGTGAGCGAAAGCGGATAAACCGCCAAGCCGGTGAGTTGCCCTAACGCCTGTGCGGCGGCCTGTCCTTCGGCAACGGACAAGGGGGCAGCCAGAGCTTCGGATTGCAAACAAATCAGCCAATCAGAACCCATTTCATTTGTCTCCCAACAAAACTTGATTACCCGGAATTTGGGCGCGCACAGCTTACGACATGCCAAATGGTAAAACCAGTGTCTAAGGCCAAAGAAACCGCCAAAACGAGCAAGTAATTCCGCCCTGCACAAGGCTTTGCACAAAGCGAGCCTAAAATAGCGGGCGGTTTGTGCAAGTAGGATTTTTGCACAAACCGCCCTTTCCTATCTTTACGCGATTTCAATCTCGCCGCAGAACGTCGGGACAACCCCAAACTCAAACATAGACTGAATCAGCACGCAGATATTGTGGCAGAGAATTTTGCATAACGCCTCATTGATCTGCGCCGTATCGCCTTTGCTGCGCAATCGCGTTGAGAACTTTGCCTTTATCATGTGAAAGACCGTTTCACCGTTTGACCGTTTGTGATAGTGCGCCAAGAACTCATCACGATTGAAGCTGTAGAAGTGAAACATCTTTTCAAACAACCCGCCAACTCCGCCCGTCGCGTTGGCCTTGAACGCGATGTAAGGCGTTGCCCCAACCTTCGCAATCGCATCGTGATTATCAAGGCTTGAATAGCCCTTGTCCGCGCTCACTTTACTCAGGGTGAAGTTTTCAGCCGTCTTGCTCACAAGCCCCGGCAGCATCGGCGAATCGCTGGCGTCTTTGCCTGTGATTTCGGCAGACGTAACGATGTGAGTTTTTACGCCGGTCATCAGATGCGCCTTTATTCAAGCATTTGTCGTGCTTGCCGTATTTCTCATCAAACCAACGGACATAATTGCAGGTTGAAAAGCCGCTCGAATCAACCGCAAAATCTTTTTCCAGCGCCTTCAGCGGCAAGCTGCTGTGTCGGATCATCTCTTGCAGAACCGAAGTCAGATTCGACATTTCGAGATAGTCAGACACCCCCGGCGATGCCGGGGGCTTGATAGGCAGTGCCGCCTCAAAGGCGGCGGACAAAACCACGGCGTCATGGTGCCCTCAGCGTTCGACTAGAAACGCCCGCTTTCATCCGAGCCCTCTTGTTCCCGGATGTAGCGTTTGAGCTGCTCTTCGTTGAGTCCGACAGTGGACGCATCGTAACCACGCGCCCAAAAGCTCTCGCCCGCGCAGTTGCGTTCTTTGCCACGCAAGCGCGCAAGGCGAAGCGCGCGCTTGCGTTTGATACAGCCGCGCACCGACGCCACCGCATGTTTCGGTGGAATCGCAAGGCACCTATGCACATGCTCGGCTGACGTATGACCCTCGCTGATCTCGCCTTCCTTCTGCCGCGCGCGATCGCGGAAGAGCGGTCCGAGTTTCTGGCGTAGGTGCCCAAACAACTCCTTGCGTCGTCGTTTGGGCACGAAAACCACATGGTATTTGCAATCCCACCTCGAGTGGGACAGGCTCTGCGTGTTCCCTATCATGAAGTTCTCTCCTGGTGATGCTATCAAACCCCCAGGGGAGAACTTTACTCCAGGAACGCTCAAAGCTGTTCTGGTCTCACTGGTAGAACCAGTGGCTTACCCTTTGTTGTTCAGTTATCCACGAAAGGGATACCGTTCAGCTCGCGCAACCATGACGAACGGCGCGGATGCAGCTACACTGTGGACGCTTTCTGAACTACAAAACATGAAATCCAATCTGAATATGACAACTCGTCTCCGCTGTTTGATCGCAATGGCATTTTTGCCTGTTGCCTGTTGCCTGTTGCCTGTTGCCTTTTCACAGGCCCAGAGTGACGTCACTGCGCAACAAGTCGAAGCCGGCCGCCAGCTTTACGCCGGTTCCTGCGGCAACAGCTATTGCCACGGCAGCGAAGGCAAGGGTGGCGGCGCGCCCATCCTGCGTGACCGCGTCTTTCGCGCCGGCTATCTGCGCGCGGTGATTACTGACGGCAGCGACGGCACGCCCATGCCTGGTTTCAAAAGCCGGATGACGGCACAGGAAATCAATCAACTTGTGGCGTATTTGCTCTCGCTCTCGCCCGGCAAAGGCGACAAGCCGGAGCAGGCCTTTGCCACGAAGGCCGCGCCACCAGCGGGCAATACAGCCAACGCGGCAACGAATGAGCATTTCAACCAAACGCCGGGCAAGCCCCAGACGGAACCCGCGAACCAGCCGCCCAAGGTCAGCCTGAGCGTCAGCGGCAACGGCGCGGCGATTCGCGGTGAAGCGCAGGCGGGCCACTCCTTGTTCTTCGATCAGAGCAGCGCGAACAATTGCAGCGCCTGTCACAGCGTCAACGGCGTGGGCGGCAAGGTGGCGTCGGACTTGAGCCGTTTGCGCGACCAAACACCGCGCCAGCTTGCGTTGCGCATTCTGGCGCCGCAAAACAGTGAGCCGGCCAGCGATTTGGAAAGATATGGCCTGCTGCAAATCACCACGCGCGGCGGCGAAAAAGTCGTGGGCATCAAACGCGATGAAGATGCCGAGAGCTTGCGGCTGTACGACACCGCGACGCGCCCGCCCATTTCGCGCAGCTTCCTGAAAGCGGACATTGCCAGTATCGAAAAACTGCTCACCGCGCCCTGTCCTGGTGCCGGTGGAAGCTACGCTGAGAAATTCGCCGTTAAACAATTGCTCGATCTGATCGCTTTTTTGAAATCGGCGGATTTGAAAAACCCGGCGAGCATTTCATTGAACGACCTTTTCTAACCGCTCGTGCTTAACTTTGGAGGTACGTATGCCTACGCTCCCACTGACAGCCGCAGTCGGCCTCAATGCAGTGAACAACCCCAACGACGTGCGCACGGTCAAACGGCGGCTGGTCGAACTCGGCTTCAATTGGTTGCAAGCCGATAGCGCGCTGGGGCCGGAAACGATCAAGACGATCCAGCTTTTTCAGGCGATCAAAAATGGCCTGAACGTTGTGGGCGACCCGCGCAACGACGGGCGCATCAATCCGGGCGGCGACACGCATCTGTGGTTGCAGGCGAACAACGCGCCGCGCTGGCTGGTTATGCCGCCCGGCTCCAAAGCCGAAGGCTTCATCAATGACGAACTGGCTGACACTAGCGACCAACACGATTTCGGCGCGAGTTGGCTGGCCGAGGTCTTGCGCGCCATCGCCCTGGATTTCAAAAACACTTACCTGCGCGTGCATCCGAACGCCTCAGTCATTCGCCTCAACGACATCAGCCTGCCGCGCGGCGGCCCGACGCCCAGCCATGCCTCGCATCAGGCCGGCATGTGCTGCGATTTGAAATTGCCCAAGCTGAATGGGCAGGCGGGTGGCATCACCTACAATGATTTGTCGTATGACCAACTGACAGCACGCGCGATGCTCGAAACCATCAAGCGCCACCCCCAAGCCAGCCGCACCTTTTTCAACGATCCGGTGCTGATCGCCGAAGGCTTGTGTCAGGCCGTCACGGGTCATGACAACCACATCCATTTCGAGATCAAACCACCCGTGCGGCGCTAAGATCCCCTGCTTGTCTCCACCAGGCAAAAACGAAGAGAGACGTTGCCGCCGATGAACGCTGAATTACGCTGATCAAATCCCTGACCGAATTGAATTGATCCGCGTGCTCTGCGGCAACGTCTCTCCGCTTGACCCGCTACCCGTGGTGAAACTTCAGGCTTTCGCTGCCTGCGCCACCTCTGCTTCATCCAGCTTGCCAATCATCCCGCACCAGGGCGGAATCACGAGCGTCACATTGCCTTGCGCTTTCATCTGACAGGCCAGCCGAATCGGCGATTCCGGCTCGCCGGTGAAACCTTCGTAGCCGAAATAACGCCACTTGTTTTTCTCACGGTCATTGGGCGGCGAAATCTTTTCGGTCGGCGAGAGCACGCCCACCCAGCAGGTGCCGCACGCCGCCGTCCGGCATTCAATCGGGATCGGCCCTTCGCCCGCCATGCAACGCGCGTCTTCCAGATGATGCGGACGTTGATCCAGCTTGGCCGCCATCGTCACATCCTGCTCGTGCATAATCTTGAAGGTATTGCCCGGCGCGCTCTCACGAAAGTTGACCGTGTACCGTTTATCCACCGATTTCAGGAAACCCAGCAATCCCTGGCCGTCATCCTTGGCGCGCTCAGCCACAACCTGATCCGCCGACTTGTTCCAACGCTTGCCGTAATCACCCGCCGCCGCCGGTTGTTTGAAGCGTTCGGCACCGACCTGTTGCAAAGCGCCAAACGCGACGGCAGTAATGCCCAACACCAACGCTTCGCTAGCCTTGACCTGTTGGGCCGCCTGCCTGGCCGCGGCTCTGATGTGGTCAACCAGGCTAACGCCCGCCGCCGCTTGCGCCGCATACTCGCTCACGACCGCTTTGACCTGCGGCCAGTAACGATGGCCGTACAGGAATTCCGCTGACGTATCCACCTGCTCACGCAAGAGTGCGTTGCCTTTGATGATGAGCTGTTTGGCCGTCGCCGCCGGATCGCTGGATTGTTCAAACGCGCGCCAAAGTTTGACGGGAAAGAACGCGAACCAGATGCGCGTCGCGTTGCGGTCGACGGGGCGCATCGAAGCTTGCAATTCGCTGACGGTGCGTGCCCACGCCGCGTCGTCTTGTTGCGCCAGCAAGGCAGAAAAATCGTTTACCATTGGGGCAAAATCCTCCTTCCAGGAATTTAGAAACTTTTTGGTTGGTAAATGAAGGTGCGGAGGATAACCGCTAGGCAGCGGGTTGGGCAAGTCGGATGACCGGTCCTGACGGAACGCGAACTGCCGGCACGGGTTGAGAAGCAGCGCCCAAGTCGCCGGGTTCAGCGAAAATCAACCGGCCTGTGGCGCGGCCTTTTTGCCAAGCAATTGCACGACCGCGCTCTGGCCAGTGTGTAAACGTCCTTCGTAAATCTCGCGCTCCACCTCGTGGGCAATTTCCCATTCCAGCCCTACCAATTCGCTGCGCACCGCCGCCAGCGGGACGAGTAATTCAATGGAGCTAGGCCCGCCTGTACCGAATTCAAGCTGCCTGGGCGCGTAGGCTTCGAGCAAGAAAACGCCGCCAGCGCGCAAGCCCGCAGCGATCTGTCCATAAAGTCGTTGGCGCGCCAGCACGGGCAGGTGGCAGAAGATGGAAACGATGCCATCCCAAGCGCCCGCCTCAATGATGTATTCGGCCAGATCGGCCTGAATCGTCGTGATGCTGACGCCTCGCTCCGCCGCCAATTGCCGGGCTTTGGCCAAACCGACGGCAGATAGATCAACCGCAGTTACTTCATAACCCTGCTGGGCCAGCCAAACGGCGTTGCGCCCCGGCCCTTCGGCCAAACACAGCACGCGGCCCGCCGGAATCCGGGCGGCATGTGCCACCAGAAAATCGTTTGGTTCGGTACCGTAGGCGTAGCCTAATTCAGCGTATCGTTCATCCCACATCACATGCCTCCTGCTCGTTCGTTTGATCCGTCAACGCGCGAGCGGTTTGCCGCCGCCCGCAGCAACGAACACTCAATTGCGCCGCGCGCGTGACAAAGGCGCTGCGGCAAACGCACTCGCGTGCGCGGCGAACCGCTCTTGCAACGACGAACAAACGACTTCGCAAAGATCAAAAACGGTCGGATCGGCGATGGAATAATAGACCGTGTTCCCTTCCTGCCGCCGCGCCAGCAGACCCGCATCCTGCATCAGCTTGAGATGCTTGCTGACGTTGGGTTGCGTGGATTCCACCGCTTCGGTCAAGGCCGAAACGCTCGTCTCACCCGCTTCCAGGCATTGCAAAATTCGCAGCCGCATCGGGTCAGACAGGACCTTGAACCGCGCCGCCACCAATTGCAGCGCCTCCGGCGTCATCAGTTGTCGCGCATTTCGCTTCATCCTTGAACTCCTTGGAAATCTTCTTGACAATATAACTAAGTAATTATACAGTTCGAACAGTGACAGTATACAGATTGCCCTAAAGGCTGGCAATGGAAATTTCAAAAGTGCTTTTTGGCGGAAGAGAGGCTCAAATGTCAGAGAAAAAAAAGACCGGACAACTTGGTTATGGTTTCAGCCGCACGCTAGATTTACCAGTGCCGCAGGCGATTGGGCGCATCAAGGAAACGCTCAAAGCCGAAGGGTTCGGCGTGCTTTCTGAGATCAATCTCAAAGAGAAGCTTCACGAAAAACTCGGTATCGAGTTTCGTGAATACGTGATTCTGGGTGCGTGTAATCCCCCAATTGCCTATCAAGCGCTGCAAGCAGAGTTGGCATTGGGCTTGCTGTTGCCATGCAATGTGGTGGTTTACGAAGAAAGCGGCCAGGCGGTCATCGCGGCGATTGATGCCGCCAAAATGTTGTCCATCGTCGGCAATCCGCAATTGGAAGCCGCCGCCGCACAGGTCAACGAGAAATTGCAACGCGCCATCGCAAATTTATAAACGGAGGGAATTATGCCGGAGTGGATTGGGGGAGCTTTGTTATTCGCCGGCTACATCGTACTGATGCGTTGGGTGTTGCCACGTGCGGGTGTGCCGACTTGAATGGCCGATACGTGCAGCGTCGAGGATCGTCGCAAATCACAGCAAACGGAACCACAAGCAGGCGTGCAGCAAACGAAGGATTGAGATGAACGCCACGAAATTACCCAGCATCAAAGTAGAGCGGAGCGAAACGGCGTTTCTGATCACAGGCGCGGCGCTGGCATGTTGGCTTTTGTTCTATTTCAACTTGCAAACGCTCGGTGGACTACTGGCCGGTCTTTTACTGGGCGGGGCCAGCGAAACACACTTATACAATGCCGTTGCCTTCTTTCTCTACGAGGTACCCAAAGTACTGTTATTGCTAAGCCTGATCGTCTTGGTGATGACGGTCGCCCGCTCGTTCTTTTCAGCAGAACGCACGCGCGCATTACTGGCCGAGCGCGCCAATTCCAAAACGGGCCACGTGCTGGCAGCACTGCTAGGCACGGTAACGCCGTTTTGCTCGTGCTCGGCGGTGTCGCTGTTTATCGGATTTCTGACCGCCGGGATTCCGCTGGGTGTGACCTTTTCTTTCTTGATTGCTGCGCCAATGGTGAATGAAGTCGCGCTGGGAATGTTGTTGATTTCTTTTGGGTGGAAGGTGGCGCTGGTTTACCTCGTGACCGGTTTGTTGATCGCGATTGTCGCTGGTTACGTCATCGGCAGGTTGCACATGGAGCAGTACGTCGAGGAGTGGGTTTACGCCACGGACGCGCTGGACGGCGGCGCGGAAATGGAATTGCAATGGGTTGACCGGCTGAAGTTGGGTTGGAACGCCGTCAAAGAGATTGTCGGCAAGGTGTGGCTGTTCATCGTGCTGGGCATCGCTGTGGGTGCGGGCATTCACGGCTTTGTGCCGCAAGCTTTCATGGCTGCGATTTTGGGTAAGGAATGGTGGGCCGTGCCGCTGGCGGTATTGATCGGCATTCCAATGTATTCCAACGCCGCCGGAACGATTCCGATCATGCAGGTGTTGATCGAGAAGGGCGCGGCGCTGGGAACAGTGCTTGCGTTTGTGATGTCCGTGATCGCGCTATCGCTGCCGGAGTTGGTGATTTTGCGCAGGGTGTTGAAATTGCGCTTAATCCTGCTGTTCGTCAGCGTCGTCGGCACCGGCATTTTATTGGTCGGCTATCTCTTCAATTTGATCTTTGATTGAAGGCAGTCTGACCGCAAGAGGAATTATGAAAGTCACCATTTATGGCCCTGGTTGTTACAACTGCAAGAAGACGGAAGAGGTGGTCAAACATGTGCTGACCGATCTGCAACAGGATTTCCAAGTCGAAAAAGTGGCGGATTACCAGCAGATCGCGCAAGCCGGTGTACTGACGACGCCTGCCGTCAAAATTAATGGAGTGCTGATGCCCAAGCAGGCCAAGATTCCGACCGAACAGGAAGTGCGCGCCTGGGTACAGCCGCTCTAACGTCATTCAATCAACAATCTTTTCAACCAAGAGGAGCACGTTATGACCGTCGAAAGATTATTGCGTTTGATTGCCGGCACGTTTGTGCTGGCCAGCGTTTTGCTGGGGATTTATCACAGCCCGAACTGGTTTTACTTCACCGGCTTCATCGCCCTGAACCTGATTCAATCGGCGTTTACCAACTGGTGTCCGATGATGACGTTCTTGCGGATGTTGGGCGCGAAGGATAGCGATCAAGCGGCGCGGCCTGCGTAAAGCTGACAGCCCGCAAACAGAGGTAAGGCGATGTGCAGGAATGATAGCGGTAAAAAGAACGGCTGGCCGAGGCGTGCGGCAACTGGAGCGCTGATCGGCGTGCTCACTCTTACGCCCGGCTGGCCCGCATTTGCGCAAACACAACAAGCCAATCGCCCAGCGGACGGTTTGACCTTGCCGCTAGCGGTCGAGATTGCCTTGCAAAGCAATCCGCTGGTGCGCGCCACTTCGGCAGGCCGTGAAATCGCCAGCGCCCAAACCGCAGAAGCGCGCGCTGGGCGTTGGCCGTCAGTACAAATCAGCGAAACGCTGACCGCCGGTAACAATCCGGTCTTTGTCTTCGGCTCGCTGCTCGAACAAGGCCGCTTCCGCCAATCCAACTTTGATCTGAATGCACTGAATAACCCGTCAACACTGGCGAATTCGCGCTTCAGCATCAGCGCCAAGCTGCCGCTGTTCGATCAATGGCAAACGGCCACGCACGTCAAACAGTCGCAACTGCGCGAACAGCAGGCCGACGCGCAAGGCGCGCAAGTGCAACAGCAGATTCGCTTTGAAGTGTTGCGCGCCTATTACAGCATCTTACTCGCGCAAGCGAAAAAAGAAGTCGCCGATGAAGCCGTCAAACTCGCCGAAGCCGATGTCAAACGCAGCCGCGACCGCGTTGAAGTCGGCACTTCCGTTGTTTCCGATCTGCTCGCCGCCGAAGTGCAACTCGCTGATTTCCAACAACAACAGATTCAGGCTGAAGGCGAAATCATCACGGCGCAAGCCACACTCAACACCGCCCTGGGCTTGCCGCTGAGCACGCCGCAAACCATCGCCGGACAGTTGGTCGAGCGCAATTTCGACTTGGCTCCAACCGAAGAGTTGACGCAAACGGCGCTGCAACAGCGGCCCGATTTGCAACGTGCGCTGCTCGCCAAACGCACGAGCGAGGTGCAGCTCAAAGGCGCGCGCAACGAATTCCTGCCGCGCGCGGATGTCTTCACGTCCGTCGGGGCCAGTCGCAACAACTTCGTCAGCGGCAGCGGCGATTACCTCGTCGGGGCGAGCGTGACCTTCAACCTGTTTGACGCCGGACGCAACGCCCGCATCAAGCAGGCGCAAGCCGCCGACCGGCTGGCGACGAGCGAACAAGAGCACTTGGCGAATCAGATTCGGCTGGAGGTTGTGCGCAGCTATCAGCAATACATCGCGGCGCGCGCGCGTTTGCAAGTCGCCGAGCGCGTCATTAGCCACGCTACCGAAGCGTTGCGCATCGTGCAGGATCGTTACAACGAAGGACTGACGACGATTACCGAAGTGCTGCGCGCCGAAACCGCGCTCGTGCGGGCGCAAACAAACGTGCTGGCGACGCGCTACGAAACCTATGTCGGTTACGCCAGCGTGCTGCTGGCGAGCGGGCGGCTGACGGATGTGCATGCGTTTGTTTAGATCGGTTGCTGGAACGGTACCGCGCGCGTCAGCAAGCGGCGGCACCGCAACTACGCCCGCATCGCACAACGGCGAAGTCACCGCTTGCTGACGCGCGCGGTACCGTTCCGCTAGCTGAAGGGTGAACCAATGAGAAATCAAATAATTTTAGCGGGCTTGGTCTTGCTCGCGGGACTAGCGACCGCGTGTGAAAAGAGGCAGCAGGCCGCGACGGAAAAGCCTGTCGTGGTTACCGGCGTCAAACTGGAAACCGCCGCGCTCGCGCCAATCGAAGATTTTTACGAAGCAACCGGCACCGTCAAATCGCGCACGACGACGACGCTTTCGGCGCGCACGCTGGGCACGGTGGTAGCCTTGCGCGTGCGCGAAGGCGACCGCGTCAGCGCCGGGCAAACTTTGGTCGAGATTGACAACCGCGACGCCGCCGCACAATTGCAAAAGGCCCAGGCCGGCCTGCTGGAAGCCCAAGCCGCGCAAACCGAAGCCGAGCAATCCAGCAATGGCGCACAAGCCACCAAGGCCGCTGCCGAGGCGAACCAGCGGCTGGCGCAGGCGACCTTCAACCGCTACCAAACGCTGCTCGAACGCAAATCGGTTAGCCCGCAGGAATTCGATGAGGTCAAAGCACGGCTGCAAATCGCCGAGGCCGAAGTCGAACGCGCTGGCAAGATGTTGCAAATGATCGCCGCCAAAAAAGCCCAGGTGCGCGCGCGCATTGAGCAGGCCAAAGCCGACATCACCAACGCGCAGGTGTATGCCGGTTACGCTCGCATCACTTCGCCGCTCACCGGCATCGTCATCGCCAAGACAGTAGAAGTAGGTTCCACCGCAACGCCGGGCGCACCGCTGCTGACGATCGAGGACAGCACACGCTATCGCCTGGAAGCCGCCATCGCCGAGTCGCAGTTGCGCCGCATCCGGTTGCGTGACGCCGCGCGCGTGCAAATTGACGCGCTGGGCGGTACGGAACTGAGCGCCACCGTCAGCGAGATCATGCCTGCGGCGGATGCAGGGAGCCGCAGCTACACGGTGAAACTCGACCTGCCGCCGCAAAGCCTGCTGCGTTCAGGGATGTACGGCACGGCGCGTTTCGCCAGCGGCCAGCGGCAGGCGTTGTTGATCCCGCAAAAGGCGCTCGTCCAACGCGGCCAACTGACGGGCATGTTCGTGGTGGATAAAGAAAGCGTCGCGCGCCTGCGGCTAGTCAAGCCGGGCAAGACGGTGGGCGAACAGATCGAGATTTTGAGCGGCTTGCAAGCGGGCGAACGTTTCGCGACCGAGGGCGCGGCGAAACTGAATGACGGCAATCGTGTGCAGTAGTTTTCTTCCCACGAAGATACACGAAGGAACACAAAGAAAACGCCGTGCTTCTTCGTGTGACTTCGTGGGAGACCTATTTTGAGGGTTGTGATGAAAACGGGAATTGGGATCGCCGGAAAGCTGGCGCGGGTCTTCATTGATTCAAAGTTGACGCCGCTGATTGTCGTGGCTGCGATGCTGTTGGGCCTGGGTGCCGTGATCATGTTGCCGCGTGAAGAGGAGCCGCAGATCATCGTGCCAATGGTGGATGTCTTCGTGCGGATGCCGGGCGCATCGGCCAAAGAAGTCGAAGAGCGCGTCACCAAGCCGATGGAAAAGCTGCTCTGGGAAGTGCCCGGCGTTGAGTACATCTATTCGACTTCGTCGCCGGGGATGACGATGGCGGTGGTGCGCTTCCTGGTTGGGCAAAACGAAGAGAACGCCATCGTGCGGTTGAATCAAAAGCTGCTGGCGAATTTCGATCTGATCCCGCCGGGGGCGAGCCAGTCGTTGGTCAAGCCGCGTTCGATTGACGATGTGCCGATTCTGGCGTTGACGCTGTCGAGCAATACCTACGACGCTTTCACGCTGCGCCGCATCGCCGCGCAAGTCCATGATCAAATCAAAGAGGTCACCGACGTCTCCGAAGTCACGCTCATCGGCGGCCAGCGCCGCCAGATGCGCGTGACGCTTGATGAAGCGCGGCTGGCCGGGTTCAACGTCGCGCCGGCTCAGATCATTCCGTTGCTCGAACAGGCGAATCGGCAAATGCAGGCTGGCAGCTTCGCCGCCGGCAATCGCGAGTTTCAAGTGGAAACGGGCGGCTTCCTGTATACGGCGGAAGACGTCGGCAATGTAGTCGTCGGCGTGTCCAACAACCGCCCCGTGTATTTGCGCGATGTGGCGAAGGTGGAAGATGGCGCGGAAGAGCCAAGCGATTACGTTATGTTCGGGCAGGGCTCAGCCGTGGACACGCGCCCCGCAGCTCATCCGCAATCCGCAATCCGCAATCCGTCACACCGGCGGTCACCATTTCCGTCGCCAAGCGCAAAGGCAAAAACGCCATTGAGATTGCCGACCAGGTCGTTGAGAAAGTCGAGCACCTGAAAGGCTCGTTGATTCCCGGTGACGTGACCGTCACGACGACGCGCAATTACGGCGAGACGGCCAGCGAGAAATCGAACGAATTGCTGTTGCACATGCTGATTGCGATTCTCTCGGTCGCCGTGCTGATCTGGCTGACGCTAGGCTTGCGCGAAGCGGGCATCGTGGCGATTGCGATTCCGGTGACGTTGGCGCTGACGCTGGCGGTGTTTTACTTCTACGGCTACACGCTCAATCGCATCACCCTGTTTGCGCTGATCTTTTCCATCGGCATTTTGGTGGATGACGCCATCGTTGTCGTCGAGAACATCACGCGCCATTCCCACCTACCTGAAAACCAGGGCCGCCCGTTGGCTGACATCGCGGTCGAGGCGGTTGACGAAGTGGGCAATCCGACGATACTGGCGACGTTTGCGGTGATTGCGGCGATCTTGCCGATGGCCTTTGTCGGCGGGCTGATGGGGCCGTACATGAAACCGATCCCGATCGGCGCAACGGCGGCGATGGTCTTTTCGTTGTTGGTGGCCTTCATCGTCACACCGTGGGCGAGCTTGCGCCTCTTGAAACGCGCGGCTGGGCATCACGAAGAAACCGAAGGCCGGCTGACGCTGCTGTACCGGCGCGTGATGGGCAATCTGATTCGTGTGCCGAAATGGCGCTACGGCTTTTTGCTGATGGTCACGGTGCTGTTGCTGGCGTCGGTGTCGCTGTTCGCCTTCAAGGCGGTGCGCGTGAAGATGCTGCCGTTTGATAACAAGAGCGAATTCCAGGTCATTATTGATACGCCCGAAGGCACGCCGCTCGAACAGACTGCCGCCGTCACGCGCGAGATTGCCGAGACGCTGCGCACCGTGCCCGAAGTCGTCAACTATCAAATGTACGTCGGCACGGCCTCGCCCTATAACTTCAACGGTCTGGTGCGGCATTACTTCATGCGGCGCGGGCCGAACGTGGCGGACATCCAAGTCAATCTGGTCGGCAAGGGCGAACGCAAAGCGCAAAGCCACGACATCGCCAAACGCGTGCGTCCGGCGATTCAGCAGATCGCAGCCAAATACAACGCGCGCGTCAAAGTCGCCGAAGTCCCGCCCGGCCCGCCTGTTTTGCAAACGCTGGTCGCTGAGATTTACGGCCCCGATTACCAGCGCCAGATGGAGATCGCCAAAAACATCCGCGACATCTTCGATCAAACGCCTGGCGTAGTGGATGTGGATTGGTACGTCGAAGACGATCAACCCAAGTATCGTTTCGTCGTGGATAAGGAAAAGGCCGCGCTCAACGGCGTTTCGACCGAACAGATTGCCGCGACCTTGCGCATCGCGGTGGATGGGATGCAAGCCGGGCTGGCGCATCAGCCGAATGAGAAAGAAGACGTCGGCATCTTCCTGCGACTGCCGCGCGCCGAACGTTCGAGCGTGGACGATCTGAAACAACTCAAGGTGATAGGCACGCACGGCAATCTGGTCGCGCTGGGCGAACTGGTCAAAGTCGAAGAAACCACCGCCGACAAGAGCATCTATCACAAGAACCTGATGCCGGTGACGTATGTGACCGGCGATGTCGCGGGCAGTGTCGAAAGCCCTGTTTACGCGATCCTACAGCTGAATGAAGCGATTGCGAAATTAAAGCTGCCGGAAGGTTACGAACTTGAACGTTATGTGGCGCGGCAGCCGTTCATCGCGGACAAGTTTGCGCTGAAGTGGGATGGCGAATGGCACATCACCTACGAAGTCTTCCGCGATTTAGGCTTGGCCTTCGCGGTGGTGCTGGTGTTGATTTACATCCTCGTCGTCGGCTGGTTCCAATCGTTCAAAACGCCGCTGGCGATCATGATGGCAATTCCCTTTTCGTTGGTCGGCATTCTGCCCGCGCACGGAATGCTCAATGCGTTCTTCACGGCGACCTCGATGATCGGGTTTATTGCGGGTGCGGGCATTGTCGTGCGCAATTCGATCATCCTGGTGGACTTTGTCGAGTTGCGGTTGAAACAGGGCATGCCGCTGGCTGAAGCAGTGATTGACGCGGGCGCGGTGCGGTTTCGCCCCATGATGCTCACGGCGGCGGCGGTCGTGGTGGGCGCGTTCGTGATTTTGTTTGATCCGATCTTTCAAGGGCTGGCGATTTCCTTGATGGCGGGAGAAATCGCTTCGTTGTTGTTGTCGCGGATGACGGTGCCGGTGCTGTATTACTTGAGCGAGCGTAAACAGCATCAGGGACTCAAACCCGTTCCCGTCGAGTTAAACGTGAGCAGCATGAAATCGGCGGCGGATTGATGTGCGACGCGCCGCCGATTTGTCAGACCTGCTTCAAGGAGACTTTATGAAACGACTTCAGTATTCAATTACAGCAGTATTCGTCTTATTGATCGCCTTTGCTGTCGTGGTGCCGGCGCAAGATCATAGCCAGCACCAAGGTCAGAACAAAGGACAAATGGGTGGCATGGACATGGGCAACATGCAGGACATGCAAACCATCCACGCCTTGTTTGGCGGTCACCAACAAATCACGCGCACCGTCAAAGAAATCGCCAACGGCGTCGAGACTTACACCGAATCCGCTGATCCCAAGCTGCAAGCATTGATCAAAGAGCATGTCTGGGCGATGCAGCAACGCTTGGCGAAACATCAACCCATCCGCCAGTGGGACCCGCTGTTTGCCGAACTGTTCAAGCAAGCCGACAAGATCAAGCTGGAAGTCAGCGCCACTGCCAAGGGCATGAAAGTGAGCGAGACTTCGGCGGATGCCTACGTGGTTAAGTTGATTCAGGCGCACGCCAAAGGCGTCTCGGAATTCGTCAAAGAAGGCCTGCCGGTGATGCACAAAGAGCATCCGTTGCCAGGCGCGGAAAACGTGAGCACTCCGATTGGCTTTATCGGCAAAGGCGATGGCGTCACCACATGTCCTGTGACGGGCGAGCCAGTGAACAAAGAGGTCAAGTTTGGGTTTTACGGACGCACGGTCTATTTCTGCTGCGAGAATTGCCGCGATGAAGTGAAGAAAAACCCGGAGCGGTATCTCAAGCCTTAAATCCGTTTGCCAATGAGCGACCGGGGCAGTACCGCGCGCAGGACGGTACCGCGCGCGTGAGCAAGCGGTGTTTCCGCTTTAACCCAGTGCGGGTATAGGGCGAGCGCCGCTTGCTGACACGCGCGGTACCGTCCTGCTGTCCCACTCCGTACACGCATTTGCAAATCAGCGTTGCAGCGCAGAGGTATGCAGCTTGCTCAAACCCTGTGCTGAGGACTTTTCCTCATTCTCATTTGGCCCACGAGGAAGAAGGCGCACATGAAAAGCGAAGAGAAACCAGACTGCGGACGGGTGGAAGTGGCCGAGGAAGAATGCAAGGGCTGCGGCTTGTGTGTAGAGGCCTGCCCTCCCCACGTCATGAAATTGGGCGAGCGTCTCAATACGCGCGGGTATCATCCGGCGACGTACCTGGGACACGGCTGCACCGGCTGCGGAATTTGTTTTTTTGCCTGCCCGGAGCCGGGGGCCATCACAGTTTTCGTCCTACAATCCAGGCCCGGCGCAGCGGCGGCTTCGCCGTCAACAGCCGCAGGTCATTAGCCCGTGCCCACTGACCAATGACCAATGACAAAGGATGGGCGACACAATGACCAAAGAGTTAATCAAGGGGAATGAAGCCGTCGTGAAAGCCGCAATCCTGGCCGGTTGCCGTTCGTTTTACGGCTACCCGATTACGCCCGCCAGCGAGATCACCGAAGCGGCGGCGAAATACTTTCCGCAAGTGGGCGGGACGTTTCTGCAAGCCGAAAGCGAGGTCGCGGCCATCAATATGGTTTACGGGGCCGCCGCGATTGGCGAACGCACGATGACCGCTTCATCGGGGCCGGGGCTGAGCTTGATGCAAGAGGGCATCTCTTACCTGGCAGGCGCGGAGTTGCCTTGCGTGATCGTAGATGTGATGCGCGGCGGGCCGGGGCTGGGCAACATTGCGCCCGAACAGAGCGACTACAACCAAATGGTCAAAGGCGGCGGCCACGGCAATTATCACAACCTGGTGCTCGCGCCGAACTCCGCGCAGGAGATGTGCGACTTGACCTTCCTGGCGTTTGAATTGGCCGACCGCTTTCGCAACCCGGCCATCGTGTTGACCGATGGCTTCATCGGCCAGATGATGGAGCCGGTCGAATTCCCCTGCGCGCTGGTCACGCCACCGCCCAAAGCCTGGGCCGTGCGCGCGACGCCGGAAACGCGGCAGAACCTCATCACCTCGATTTACATGTCGCCCGAAGAATTGGAAAAGCACGTGCAGCACCTCGAAGAAAAATACACCGGAGCCAGCCAGGAGGGCGCATTGTTCGAGGCCTACAAAACAGATGATGCGGAAATCGTCACGATTGGTTACGGCATCGTCTCGCGCATTCTCAAGACCGCCGTAGATCAAGCCCGCGCGCGCGGCATCAAAGCCGGCCTCTTCCGTCCCATCTCGCTGTGGCCGTTTCCAACGCAGGCGCTGGCGAATTTGGCGGAAGCGGCTGAATGTTTCTTGACCGTCGAGTTGAGCAATGGACAGCTTGTCGAAGACGTGCGCCTGGCGGTGAATGGGCGGCGACCGGTGCGGCTTTATGCGCGCTACGGCGGCATGGTGCCGACGACGGATGAACTTTTACAGCAGATCGTGCTGGCGCGGGAGGAGAAAGCATGTACGTCAGAGCATACGAAAGACCCAGGAGTTTCTATCAGGAGTTTCAGCGCAAGCCCGGCGATCATCTGACGACGCATTACTGCCCCGGCTGCGGGCACGGGAACCTGCACAAATACATCGCCGAAGCGCTTGATGACCTCGGCCTGCAAGACCGCACCATCCTCGTCAATCCCGTCGGCTGCTCGGTCTTCGCCTATTACTACTTCGATGTCGGCAACATTCAGGCTGCACACGGACGCGCGCCCGCCGTGGCGACAGCCGTCAAACGCGCGCTGCCCGACAGCCTGGTCATCAGCTATCAAGGCGACGGCGACTTGGCTGCTATCGGTGGCAACGAGATTTTGCACGCGGCCAATCGCGGCGAAAACATCACGGTCTTTTTCGTCAACAACGCCATCTACGGCATGACCGGCGGCCAGATGGCGCCAACTTCACTCATCGGCATGAAAACCACGACCTCGCCGTCCGGGCGCACCTTACAGCGCGAAGGCTTCCCCCTGCGCGTAAGCGAATTGCTCGCCAGCCTGGAAGGCCCGACCTACATCGAGCGCGTCGCGTTGTATGACAACAAATCCCGCATAAAAGCGCGCAAGGCCGTGCGCAAGGCCATTCAAAACCAAGTCGAAGGCCGGGGCTTTTCGTTGATTGAAGTGCTTGCGCCCTGCCCCACGGGCTGGGGCGTAACGCCGACCGAGGCGTGCAATTGGATCGAACGGCATCTGCTGAAACAGTTCCCGCTCGGCGTGCTGAAGGATGAGTCGGCCAAGCGGGAAGGCTGGACGCGCCATCGCGAGAACGTCCCGGCGGAGCAAATCCCCGCCATCCTGGGGCTGAGGCGCGCCAGCGATGAAGAAGCCGTTGAGAGCCTCGCGCCGCCTGTGGTTGCAGAACGCTACCGCAACCCGCGCATCAAGATCGCAGGCTTCGGCGGCCAGGGGCTGTTGTTCTTAGGTCGCGTACTGGCCGAAGCAGGCATGCGCCAGGGCTATCACGTTTCGTGGTTGCCCTCTTACGGCCCTGAAATGCGTGGCGGCACAGCGCATTGTCACGTCAATCTTTCAGCCGAACCCATCGGCTCACCGCTCATTTCACAGCCGACGGTGTTGATTGCCATGAACCAGCCTTCGCTGGTCAAGTTCGAGCCTGAAATGGCGCGCGGCGGGCTGCTCATTTACGACTCTTCGCTGATTGAAAACGGGCCGTCACGCGCTGACGTCGAAGTCCTCGCCTTGCCAGCCACGGCGCTGGCCGATGAACTCGGCAGTGCGAAGGCCGCGAATATGGTGGCGCTCGGCGCGTTGCTCGGCAGAACTGGATTGTTGGATACGACCGGGCTGGTCAATGTGGTCGAGGCTGTCACAAAAAATCAGGCGCTGCTGGACTTGAACCTCAAAGCGATTGAGGCCGGTTTGAAGTTCACGCGCGCAGCCAAAGCAGAAAAGCCTTGTTAAGGAGTTGTTCAGGCCGCCCTGTGATGACCTGAAAGGGCGAAAAGCATGTGCCGGCTTCAGGCGCTTGTCCTTCCCCAAACTTTTGCGCGGTTGCCGCCCGCAAACGCGGGCGGCAGCATAAAGCCTGGGGTGGAGGCGCAAGCCGGAGCCCCAGGGAAACGCCAAGTTAAACCCCCAAGCCCACGGAGTGGGCGGCAGACCAGTAAGCAAACCAGCAAGTTATCCCTCACGATCTGCCGCCCGCTTGCGCGGGCTGGGGTGACTTTTCGCCAGTCCTCCCAGGGTTCCGCGCTGCCGCGCTCCACCCTGGGCTTTATGCTGCCGCCCGCCTTCGCGGGCTAAAAGCGGACGCGCACGATTCGTGCAAAAGTTTGGGGAAGGACAAGCTTCAGCCGGAAGGACAAGCTTGCCAAGCTCTTCCGCCTGAAGGCGGGACTACGAACTATTTTGCAATTACACCGGCACACGTTTTTGCAGCTTGAGCACCCATCTCATACACCGGTGACCAAAATCCACCGGTTCGCAATACATCATCGGACAGCCGCCCACCAGGCAATTGATCCCCAGCCGCTCGCACTCGCGTACCGCTTCTGCTGAAACGCTCCCATCGCCGAATGAGCGATGGAGCCACACCTGGCCGATGCCCAGCGCCGCACATTCCTGCACCACCTGGGCGGCGGCGTTGGCTGGCGTCACAATCACGACGGCCTCGAGGGGCTGGGGAACTGCGTGTAAGTCAGGATAACAAGGATCGCCTTCGACCTCCGTCGCTTGCGGATTGACGGCGAAGACTTGATACCCTGCACCGCGCAGTTTGCGGTAAATCGCATTGGCCGGTTGCCGGGCGTCGCGCGAAACGCCCGCCACAGCAATTCGTTTGCAACTCAGAAATTCAGTGACTTGTTTGGGGAGCTTGGACATAAAACTCCTTTTGGGGACTCAAGCGACCTGGCGTTGATACTGCACGTATTGCGGCTGCCACATCCGCACCGCAATCCGCCGTTCGAGTTCTGCCAGCGTAGTTTCCGCCGCCAGTCCCGCGCGTTGCGCCTCGCGTCCAACGGCCAGCGCCACGCGGCGCGAGACTTCGCGCACGTTCTCCAACGGCGGATAGAGCGGCGCGGTCGGGTCGTGCAACGCGGGCGAGAACGTGCTCAACACACGCGCGGCGGCGACGAACATTGCATCGGTCACGCGGCGTGCGCCTGAAGCGATCACGCCCAATCCGACGCCAGGGAAAATAAACGCGTTATTGCACTGGCCGAACCGGAACGACTGGCCTTGATAAACCACCTCTTTGAACGGGCTGCCCGTGGCGATGAGTGCGCGCCCGTTCGTCCATGCCAGCAAGTCGCTCGGCACGGCTTCTGACTTCGAGGTCGGATTGGAAAGCGGGAAGATGATCGGGCGCGCGACGTGTTCCGCCAGCTCGCGCACGACCGCTTCGGTAAAGGCGCCGGGCTGCGCGGAAGTCCCGATGAGGACGCTGGGATGAACGTGCTTGACCACATCCTCAAGCGTGATGTGTTCGGGCGTCACCAGTTTCCATTCGCTGAGTTGTTCGCTCGCCTGCGCGTATTTCTGCTTTTGCGGTTCGCGTTCCAAGTCGGTGCGCCCGGTGTGCACCAAGCCCTGACTATCCAGCAACCAGATTCTTGCGCGCGCCTGCGCCAGTGAGAGTCCTTCGCTCAGCATCGCCGCCACGATTTGGTCGCTGATGCCGATGGCGGATGATCCGGCGCCCAGAATAACGATTCGCTGTTCGCCGAGTTTTGTGTTGAGCATCTTTGTTGCGGCTAACAACCCTGCCAAGGTCACCGCGCCCGTTCCCTGAATGTCATCATTGAAGGTGCACAAGCGGTCGCGATAGCGTTCCAACAAACGCGGCGCGTTGTGTTTGGAAAAATCCTCCCACTGCAAGAGCACGTTCGGGAATTTGCGCAGCACGCCTTGCACAAAGGCTTCGACGAAGTCGTCGTATTGCGGCCCGCGCAAGCGTTCGTGCCGCCAGCCGAGATAGAGCGGGTCGTTGAGCAGTTCCTGATTGTTCGTGCCCACGTCGAGCAGGATGGGCAGCGTCCGGGCCGGATGAATCCCCGCGCACAGCGTGTAAAGCGAGAGTTTGCCCACCGGAATGCCCATCCCGCCGACGCCCAAATCGCCCAGACCGAGAATGCGTTCGCCGTCAGTCACCACGATCACGGCGAGGTCATCTGCCGGCGCGTTCTCCAGGATCAGGTCAATCTCGCCTTGCTGGAGATAAGAGATGTAAAGCCCACGCGGACGGCGGAAAACATGGCTGTACCGTTGGCAGCCCAGCCCGACCGTCGGCGTATAGATGATCGGCATCATCTCGGTGATGTGTTCCTGCAACAAACGGTAGAAGAGCGTTTCGTTGCGATCCTGCAAAGAGACGAGAAAGATGTAACGCTCCAGGTCTGTTTCCTTGCGCCGATAGTTCTCATAAGTGCGGGCCAGTTGCTCTTCGATGGTAGAAGGGTGAAATGGCAGCAAGCCGAGCAACCCGAATGCGCGGCGCTCGACCTCAGAGAAAGCGCTGCCTTTATTGAGCACCGGATTCTCAAGCAGTTCATGCCCGGCGATGAACACGCCGAGTGTTTCCGTGGCGTTTGTTTCAACTGTCCCGTCAGTGGTCAAAGACATCGTCATACCTCTTTTCAAATTGGAAGCAGCAGCCCTGGCCCGCCACTTATTCGGGCCTTTCCGGCTGCGGCGCGGTGGCCGTGAAATCGTGTTGAAAGCGCAATTCGTAACGCGCCAAAAATTCCTGCACGCGCGCAGATTGCGGCGCTTGCACGATCAATCCGGCGTGCCAGGGTTTGGCGACGCGATAAACGATTTCGGGATCATCATAGGCGCTGGTGTCCGGCCATTCCTGCCGCGCCAGTGTGACCAGCAAACCGCTGTAATTCTGTTGTAGCGGCGGCAATTGATAAGGCTGCGCATCCGTAGCCGTTGCGCAACGCGCCCATTCACGCCACAGGTTAAAACCGGTGGCGGCCTCGTGTGTTTCGGTGGTATAAGCGCCGCCGACGCGCGCGGCCACTTCCAAAAAATAGAATTGACCATCCGCCGTGCTCTGGATGAACTCGGCGTGCGAAGCGCCGTTGCGCAAGCCGAATTGCAAGAGCAGCGTTTCATTCAAACGCAACAACGCCGCGCGTTCCGCAGCGTCATAGGGCACGGTGAACGAAGTCGCCACACCGCCGTGTTGCACGATTTCCAACGGCGGGCGTCCGTAACGATTCACGCCCGCGAAAACAACTTTCCCGGCGACCGTCAGCGCATCAACGTGATAGACCGCGCCCGCAATGCTGCTTTCCAGCAGGTAATACGCCGAACGTTCGCGCAGTTCCGCCCGCGCGTCGAGCGCCGCTTTGACATGCCAGACTTCCTCCGCACTGTGCAGCCGCGTGATGCCGATGGCCGAAGCATCGGCGCGTGGCTTGACAACCCAGGGCGGCGGCACGCGCTCCATAAATTCGCCGACCTCCCGGTCATTGAGCAGATGGACAAACGCCGGTTGCGTCAGACCGCTTTCCCTGCCGCGCACACGCATCGCCAGTTTGTCGCGGAAGTTCAGTGCCGTCGTGGCGTCCATGCCCGGCAAGCACAGAAATTCACGGATGCGTGCTGCCGTGATGACATCCGCTTCTTCCAACGCGACAAGGCGTTGAATTTGGTGGGTACGGGCGAAATCGCTGGCGGCGTGCAAATACGCTTCCATCTCGGCGTGGTCGGGCAGGGTCAGCAATTCGTCAAGGCTGTCAAAAGGCCAAGCCGCAGCATGCAACTTCTCGCGCGTCAGCAACACCACGCGCCAACCTTGCCGCCGGCATTCGCGCAGGAAATCCGCGCCTTTGAAATAGCTGGCGACGCAAACGATCGTGGGTTGTTGCTGGAGAATTGTCACGGAGCGCCAACCAGTCGAACCTTTTAGGAAGCTTTGCCACAGAGGCACGGAGACACAGAGAAAAGACTTGCGAGACCAGAGAACTATCTCTTTTGCTCTGTGTCTCTGTGCCTCTGTGGCAAAGCTTCAGTTTGCTGGGCAGGTCTTACTTCTTCAGCTTACACCTGTGATGTGGCCCGCTTCATCCACATCCATCCGTGCAGCTTGCGGCACGCGCGGCAAGCCCGGCATCAACATCATCGAACCGGCCACCACCACCACGAAACCCGCGCCCGCCGCCAGATTGGCGTCGCTCACCGTTAACGGCCAGCCGGTGGGCGCGCCCAACAATTTAGGATTGTCTGTGATCGAGGATTGTGTTTTCGCCATACACACCGGCAGTTGACCGTAACCCAGGTCAGTAAACTTCTTGAGCTTCTTGCGCGCTTCGGCTTCGAAGTAAACCGTCCCCGCGCCGTAGATTTCTTTGGCGACACGCTCGACTTTCTCTTCGAGACTGAGTGTAGCCTTGTAGAGCGAACAAACTTCCTCGGGATGACTGTGCTCAGCAATGGCAATGACCTTTTCGGCCAATTCCATTGTGCCCGCGCCGCCTTCAGCAAAGACATTCACGATGGCGCTTTCGACCTGCTGCGCGCGGCAGAACGCTTGCACGACGGCCAATTGCTCAGGCGTATCGGTGGTGAAGCGGTTGATGGCGATGACCACTGGCACATTATATTTACGCAGGTTTTCAAGGTGTTTCGCCAGATTGGGCAAACCGCGTTCGATGGCTTCACAACTGAAATCATCTTTGACGCCGGGCGCGGAACCGTGCGCCGCCAATGCCCTGACCGTCGCGATCAAGACGGCCACCGAAGGTTTCAAACCCGAATTCGGCATGGCGATGTCGAAGTACTTCTCCGCGCCCAGGTCAGCGCCAAAGCCGGATTCGTTGACGACGTACTCAGCCAGCTTCATGCCCATCCGTTGCGAGATGGCGCTGCTGGTGCCGTGCGCGATGTTGGCAAACGGGCCTGTGTGCACCAGCGCGGGCACGTGTTCGGTCGTTTGCGCCAGGTTCGGCAGAATCGCGTCGTTGAGCAAGACAAGCAGCGCGCCCGTGACTTTCAAATCGCCCGCGCGAATCGGCTGACCATCCAGACTCAAACCGACGACGATGTTGTCTAAACGCTGCCGCAAATCAGCGCGCGACTTCGCCAGACCCATAATCGCCATGATTTCTGACGCCGCCGTGATGACGAAGCCCGTCTCGCGCGGCACGCCGTTCAGCTTGCCGCCCAGGCCGACGATGATATGGCGCAACGCGCGGTCATTCATATCCATCGCGCGCGGCCAGAAGATGTTGTCCACATCAAAACGCAATTCATTGCCGAAATGCAGATGCGTATCAATCGCGGCGGCCAGTAAATTGTGCGCCGAGGTGATCGCGTGAAAGTCGCCGGTGAAATGCAGATTGATGCGTTCGGCAGGCAAAACCTGCGATTGGCCGCCGCCGGTCGCGCCGCCTTTCAAACCGAAGACCGGGCCAAGCGAAGGTTCGCGCAGCGTCGCAATCGCTTGTTTGCCGTGGCGGGCGAGGGCTTGCGAAAGGCCGATGGAAACGACGGTCTTGCCTTCGCCATGACTGGTCGGCGTCATCGCCGTGACCATCACCAGCTTGCCACGGCTGGGCCGCGTTTCATCAGTCAACAAAGCGAGTTTGAGCTTGGCGGTGTGTTCGCCGTAATAAACGAGATGCTCATCGGATAATTGCAGTTTTTCCACGATCTCGCGGATGGGTAACATTGGTGCAGCCATAAAAGGACTCCTATGAAAATGTACAGCAGGCTGCCAGCCTGCTGCGTTTCCCGCGCTTCGTACAAAGTGAAGGTCAGTGGCCAGCCAATTGTGTTTCCTTCGCTTCGCACAACTTGACGGCCTCAGCAGGCTGGCAGCCTGCTGTACAACGCCGCCGATTGAAACGCACTCTCGTTGTCTTCCAAACACGTCAGACAAACGCGGTTGAACGCTTCGTAATATGACAACTCAATGTCGGGCGCGAGATAGCCATCTCTGACCGGCTCAGCGCGCAACAAATCAGTGCTCAGATACTTTTTGTTGCTGTCGGCAAACACCGTGGCGACGACGGCATCCGCGCCCAGCCGCTCCTGCGCCAGCAACGCGGCGATGAAATTCGCGCCGGAGGAAATGCCTACGCCCAGGCCCAGTTGCGCGGCCAGCTTTTGCGCCATCAGAATCGCATCGCCATCCGGCACGGCCAGCACGTCATCAAGCTGATCGAGTTCGACAATGGCCGGAATGAATTCGTCAGAGATGCCTTGAATGCGATGGTGGCCGACTTTGTGACCGGTCGTCAGCGTCGGCGATTCCGCCGGTTCGACCGGATGCAACTTGAGCGTGGGACATTGGCTGCGCAAATAACGGCCCGCGCCCATGATCGTGCCGCCCGTGCCCACGCCCGCGACAAAGGCAGCGGGCGTGAGACCGTGCTGGCGCAATTGCTGCCAGATTTCAGGGCCGGTCATTTGCCGGTGCGCTTCGACATTGGCTTCGTTGGAAAACTGGCAGGGCAGGAAAACGTTGTCGCGTTGTTCGGCCAACTCTTCGGTCTTGTTGATGCTGCCGAGGAAGCCGCCTTGTTCGCGGCTGACCGGCACGATTTGCGCGCCAAAGGCGCGGATGAGTTTGACGCGCTCTTCGCTCATCCAATCGGGCATGAAAATTACGACCTGATGACCGAGCGCGCGCCCGATGGCGGCAAACGAAATGCCCGTGTTCCCGCTGGTCGCTTCGGCAATCGTATCGCCGGGGTGAATGCGCGCTTCCAGATAAGCGCGGCGCAAAATGTGAAAGGCCATGCGGTCTTTGATGCTGCCGGTCAGATTCAGATTTTCGGCTTTGGCATAAAGCACGCGCGGCTGCCCGCGCAAGCGAAAGTGCACGGCCAGCAGCGGCGTGTTGCCAATCAATGGTTTCAAGTTGCGAAAGCGGGTTGCAATTGCCGCTGGTATTAGTGAAGCATTGGTGAGCGTAGTTGGCGTCATAAAAGTCTGGCGTAAGTTTGCGCAAGCACAGTTGTGAATTTGCGCAATCCCTGGAAATCTTCCCCACAGAAAACTACTTCCGGTGAGGAACCATTCGGAGAATTCCACAATGCAAAAGCTGCACCGGGCCGCTACAACTCGCATGACAGAAAGAGCAATGCTATGACAACTATCAAAAAACCGGGCAAAAAGACCACGCCGTTTGGCGCGCTCGAAACACTGGACGCGCATGCGCATTTCTTTTCGCAACGCTTTCTCGAAACGTTAATCAGCCAATCCCCTGCTTTGCGCAGCGAACCTGACCCGCTGGCGCGCGCCGCCGCGTTGACCGGTTGGGCGCTGCCGCCCGCTGATCCCGCCGCATTGGCGACGATCTGGAAAGACGAACTCGACCGGCACGAAATCGCCGCCGCGCTGTTGATGGCAAGTGTGCCCGGCGATGAGGAATCCATCGCCGCCGCCGTGGCCGCTTATCCCGACCGCATCTTTGGCGGCTTCTTTCTCAATCCAACCCAACCCGATGTTGAAGCGCGCGTGCGCCGGGCGCTGGATGAATTGAAGCTGCGCGTCGTGTGCCTGTTCCCGGCGATGTTCCATTTCTCGATGGCTGAGAACGAAGGCGCGCGGGCGGCGGTCGCGTTGGTCAGCGAACGTCCGGGCACGGCGGTGTTTGTGCATTGCGGCGCGCTGTCTGTCGGCGCACGCAAGAAACTGGGACTGCCCAGCCGTTTTGATCTGCGGTACTCGAATCCGCTGGATGTGTACAAACTGGCGGCGGAATTCCCGGCGGCCAAATTCATCATTCCGCATTTCGGCGGCGGGATGTTGCGCGAGGCGCTGCTGCTGGCCGATCTGTGCCCGAACGTGTATCTGGACACCTCAAGCAGCAACAAGTGGATGCCATACGAAGGGCTGGATTTGGTGACAGTCTTCAGACGCGCGCTGGCTGTGGTGGGGCACGAACGTTTGCTGTTCGGTTCAGACTCATCGTTCTTCCCGCGCGGCTGGGTGAGCGCGGTGTTTTACGGGCAGGTCAATGCCCTGTTGGAACTGGGCGTGAGCGAAGAACAGGCGCAGGCGATTTTCGGCGGTAATTTGCGGCGCTTGTTACAAGCGTAGGAAAGATAAGCCGCGAAGCGATTCAGCAAATGCGCGGCAATTGTTCGCCGCTGAACATGTCTACGATGCGCGTGGCGCCGATGCGGCTTTTGAGCGTGACCAACGGTTGCGCCGATTCACTAACTTGCCCGATCAATCGCGCACCAGCCGGCAACACATCTAACGCCTGTTCAGCCTGTTCAAACGGCACAAAGGCGATGAAGCGGCCCTCGTTCGCCAGATAGAGCGGATCAAGCCCTAGAATCTCACACGCGCCGCGCACGTCTTCGCGCACAGTCAAAGCGCGCTCTTCGAGATTGATTTGACGCTGTGCCGTTTCGGCGATTTCGACCAGCGCGCTCGCCAATCCGCCGCGCGTCAGATCGCGCAGGCAGTGCACTTCGATGCCCGCGTTCAACAACGCCTGCACCTCGCCATGAAGCGGCGCGCAATCGCTGGCGATCTCGCTTTCAAATTCCAAGCCTTCGCGTTGCGCCATGATCGCAATGCCGTGGCGGCCCAGATCGCCGTTGAGCAGGATGGCATCGCCCGCTTGCACGCGGCGCGGTTCGATTTGCAGGGCGTGTTCAACGACGCCCACACCCGCCGTGTTGATGAAGATGCCGTCGCCTTTGCCTTTGTCTACGACCTTGGTGTCGCCAGTCACCAGTTGCACGCCCGCCGCGTTCGCCGCTTGCCGCATGGATTGCACGACGCGCCAGAGCGTCTCCATCGGCAAGCCTTCTTCCAGGATGAAGCCACAACTCAGATACAACGGACGCGCGCCGCACATCGCCAGATCGTTGACCGTGCCGTTTATCGCCAGCGTGCCGATGTCTCCGCCAGGAAAAAACAAAGGGCGCACGACATACGAATCAGTCGTGAACGCCAGCCGCGCGCCACCGATGTCGAGCGTCGCGCCATCGTGCCGCGCGCCGAGCAAAGGATTGGCGAATGCCGGCACAATGACATTCTCAAGCAGTTGATGCATGAGCTTGCCGCCGCCGCCGTGTGCCAACAACACTTGTGGGTATTGCTGAATCGGCAGTGGGCAGGTGAGCGCGAAATCTTCTGCAAAACTCATTTGAATCCCTCGCTGACTATGTGCGGTGTTGTTCCAGCGCCACGCCGAGGCCCGTCGTGATGGCGGGAATCATCAGATAGGTCAAGCCGATGTCCATCATGTATTGCGCCAACGGCATCTTCATCGGCCCTTGCATGAACATCAGCAAATCAATGCCGAGATTGATGACGAACCAGACAATGCCAATCGTTAGCCCTTCGGCGATAAACCGCAGCTTGATCTGTTTGAAATAGAGCACTGCCAACCAGGTGGTCGAACTGGCGACCGTGACGGCCATAATCGTTTCAAAAAACGCGCGATTCGACTCGCGCAATTTGAAGATCAGGATGGCGACCACGAACGGGATCAACCAACTCAAAAAGCCTAAAAGTAAAAGCCTCGTCTTTTTCTGCATCGCGATTCTCCTTTCACTCACTGGCTATCTTGCTTGTGCGCCCACGGCGGCCTGCAACCGGCGATAGCGGTAATAGGCCGCGCACGCGCCTTCGTTGGAAACCATCGGCGCGCCCAACGGCCTTTCGGGCGTGCAGCGCGCACCGAAGGCTGGACATTCGTGGGGTTTCTGAATGCCTTGCAGCACCAGCCCGCTGATGCATTCGGAATCCTCTGCCGCCGTGTAATCAGCGACGCCAAAGCGCACGCCCGCGTCAAAGGCCGCGTAACGCTCCGTCAAGCCCAACCCGCTTTGCGGAATCTCGCCGATGCCGCGCCACTTGCGCGGGACGATGCGGAAGACTTCCTGAATGATTTGTTGCGCGGGCACATTGCCGTCGCGCCGCACCGAACGCGCGTATTGGTTCTCGACCGCGGCACGGCCTTCTTCCAATTGCCGCACGCACATCAGCACGCCTTGCAAAATGTCCAGCGGCTCAAAGCCCGTCACGACAATCGGCACGTTGTAGTGCACCGCTAGCGGTTCGTATTCGCTGTAACCCATCACCGTGCACACGTGTCCGGCGGCGAGGAAGCCTTGCACGCGGCACGCCGGCGATGACAGCAACGCCTCCATCGCAGGCGGCACCAGCACGTGCGAGACGAGCACCGAAAAGTTTTCGATGCCTTGCTGCGCGGCTTGATACACGGCCATCGCATTGGCGGGCGCGGTCGTTTCAAAGCCCACGGCAAAAAAGACGACTTGCTTGTCAGGGTTGGCTTGGGCGAGTTTCAAACAATCAAGTGGCGAATAAACGATGCGCACGTCGCCGCCGCTGGCTTTGACCATAAACAAATCGCGCGCGGTGCCCGGCACGCGCAGCATGTCGCCGAACGAACAGAAGATGACTTCGGGGCGCGCGGCAATCGCCAGTGCTTGATCAATCAGTTCGACCGGCGTGACGCACACCGGGCAGCCGGGGCCGTGGACGAGCGTGATTTCGCGCGGCAGCAATTCGTCAAGACCGTATTTGACGATGGCGTGCGTTTGGCCGCCGCAGATTTCCATCAGCGTCCACGGGCGCGTCGTGAGGCGCGCGATGGCTTGCGCGTATTCCTGCGCCAATTCCGGGTCGCGGTATTCGTCAATGAATTTCATCGGCGGCCTCCATCTCCAACTCTTCCAATTCGCCGATGGATTTCAGATAGCGGAAGACCTGTTGCGCCTCCGCTTCGTCTACTTTGCTGATGGCGAAGCCGACGTGCACGATGACGTAATCGCCGACGGCGGCTTCGGGCACGTAACTCAGATTGACCTGTTTGACGATGCCGCCGAAATTGACTTTGCCGCTGCGCAGCACGTCTTCACCGACAATGCTGACAATTTGACCGGGCACGGATAGACACATTGCGTTTACTCCTTGGGCCACAGCGCCAGCGCCGCCAATTGCCCCAGCGCGATGCCGCCGTCGTTGGGCGGAATGCGTTGATGCCAGTACGGACGGAAGCCCGCGCTTTGCAGTTGTTGCACGGCGCGTTCGAGCAGGTATTTGTTTTGAAAGCAACCGCCACTCAACGCCACGCGCGCTTCGCCGATGCGTTCGGCCAACGCGACGATGGCGTCGGCGAGCGTGTTGTGAAACTTCGCCGCGAGGTGGTTGGTCATTTGCCCCGCGCACACATCATCCAGCAAAGCGCGCATCAACGGCTCCCAATCAAAGAGGAGTGCGGAGTGCGGAGTGCGGAGTGCGGATTCGGTTAAGCGGAATGGATAGGTTTCGTCTGTTGCGGTTTCTGTCGCGGCAAACTCCAACTCCAGCGCGGCTTGGCCTTCAAAGCACACTTCCTGCCGCAGGCCGAGTAACGCCGCAACGGCGTCGAATAAGCGACCCGCGCTGGAAGTGCGCGGGCAATTTAGTTGGCGTTGCAACATCGCGCGCAGCACATCCAGTTCCTGTTTTGTACAAGCGCGCACGGGCGAGAGTTCGCGTTTGGCGAACAGTTCGTCGCCAAAGATTTCGTAGAGCAAACCCAGCGCGATGCGACGTGGTCGGCGGATGGCGCTGTCGCCGCCAGGCAACGCAAAGGTGCGGAAATGCGCGGCGCGCTCAAAGCCCGCCTTTGTCACGCGCAAAAACTCGCCGCCCCAGATCGTGCCGTCCAAGCCGTAACCTGTGCCGTCCCACGCGACGCCCAGCACCGGCAGTTCGATTTCGTTCTCGGCGACGCAGGCCAGCACGTGCGCCAAATGATGTTGCACCGGCTGCGTTGGCAACTGTAGCGCACGCGCGTATTGCGTCGAGAGGTAATCGGGATGCGCATCACAGGCGACGGCTTGCGGCGGCGTTTCGTAAAGCCGTTCAAAGCTGCTGATGACGTGCTGAAAGGCCGCGTAGGCTTGCGCCGTTTCCAGATCGCCGATGTGCTGGCTGACAAAAGCTGCGTTGCCGACGGCGAGCGCCACGGTATTTTTCAGATGCGCGCCGGTTGCCAACGCAGCGTGCGTTGGCTGTGGCAAATGAGTCTGCGGCAAATGAATCGGCAGCGGCGCATAACCGCGCGCGCGCCGCAACACGGCTTCGCGTCCGGCCAGCACGCGCGCGATGGAATCGTCTACGTGACGCGCAATCGGGCGGTTGTGCACGAGGAACAAATCGGCGATGCCGTGCAGGCGTTCCAACGCTTCGTGCTCATCAGTGCAGATCGGCTCATCCGACAAATTGCCGCTGGTGGCGACGACCGGGAATTGCAATTCGGCCAGCAACAAATGATGCAGCGGCGTGTACGGGAGCAGCACGCCCAGATACGGATTGCCGGGCGCAAGCAATGACGAGATTGCGGATTGCGGATTGCGGATTGCGGATTGGCGTTGGAGCAACACGATGGGCGCTTCGGGTGAACGCAGCAGGCGCGCTTCGATTGGCGTGACTGCGCATTCGGCTTCGACGGCGGCGAGCGCGGGGAACATCACGGCGAATGGTTTTTCTTCGCGATGCTTGCGTTGGCGCAAGGCGCGCACGGCTGCGTCATCGCGCGCATCCACCATCAGATGAAATCCGCCCAGCCCTTTGACCGCGACGATTTGCCCGGCGCGTATAGCCTCGGCAGCGGCGAACAGTGCGGCGTGACGTTCAGCCAATACGTTGCCGGTTTCATCCCACAGCACCAACTGCGGGCCGCAATCTGGGCAGGCGTTGGGCTGCGCGTGAAAGCGGCGGTCACGCGGATCGTGGTATTCCGCCGCGCATGCGTCGCACATCGCAAAGCCGCGCATCGTCGTGTTGGCGCGGTCATACGGCAAGGCTTCGATGATCGAAAAGCGCGGGCCGCAGTTGGTGCAGTTGGTGAACGGATAACGATAACGCCGGTTGGCGGGATCACGGATGTCGCGCAGGCAATCTTCACACGTGCCGGCATCGGGCAAGACGAGCGCGGTCTTTTGCCCGCCGGTTTCGCTCGGGCGAATTTCAAATCCGACATAACCGCGCGGATCGAGCAATGACGGCTCCAGGCTTTGGATAAAGGCGCGCGGCGGCAGTTCTGTTTCGAGCCGCAACAAGAAAGCATCCAGCGTAGGGCGCGCGCCTTCGACTTCGATCTGCACACCTTGGGGTGAATTGTTGACCCAGCCGCACAAGCCCAATTCTGTCGCCAGGCGGAAAACGAAAGGCCGAAAGCCTACGCCTTGCACCGCGCCGCGAATCTGCACGCGCAAGCGAGCCGCTGAACCGGTTTGTTTCCGTTGCGCTTGCATCATCATTCTGTTGCCAGCGAGATCACACGAAAGACAGGGATTTGCGCCGCGACTTTCTCGAACTCCGCCAGCGGCGCATCTTTGTCAACAGGCAGATGGCCGCGCGCACCGGGCGCGCGTTGCAAGTAAGCCTGCAAAATCGGGGCGCGTTGCGCGACGGGAATTTCTTCGAGCTGAACATTCTCAGTGCGACCGTGACACAACGTCGCCTTGCCGCCCGCCGCTTTTACGTTTTGCACCCAAGCTACCCGCGCTCCAAGCATGGACACGAGGTAGCGCTCGCCTTCGCTGCAAACCATGACGAGCGGCAGGCTGTGCTTGCGACCGGATTTCCTGCCCAACACTTCCAGCGTGACCAGATAATTCGGCGCAATCCCCAGCGCGTGAATTGCGGCCCAGCCACGGTTGATTACAGACGCCATCCAATTGGGGCGACCGCCGCGATAGAGCCACTGCTTGAGCTTCATATAGTTTTTAAGAAAAAGAATTTCTTCCTGTAAAAAATTCGTGGCTGCGGTGCGTGTGGCAGCAGGTGTTTAGAGTTCCGCCTTTAGGCGGTCCGCACGCCGCTGGCGCGAAATACGGCGCGACGCGCCCCTGACCGCTTAAAGGCGGAACTCTAAACACCTGCTGCCGTGGTCGCTGACGTCCGTGATCGCCGGGCACCGAAATATTTACAGAAAGAAGAATTTCCAAAAAGCCCCAAAGGGACGGCCAGCCAACAGCCCAGGGTGAAGCCCTGCGGGGGCGTGCAAATGGTTCGGCCAGCCCTGAAGGGGCGCCACAAGCTGCCGCCCCTTCAGGGCTTCGCACGACGACTCAATCTGCGTCCTAGGGCTGCACACCAGGCTGTTGGCTGACGCTCCGTTGGAGCTTGCTATGGAAATTCTTTTTCTTGCAGTCTATAGCTTGAATCAATGCACTGCCGCAGCATTTGCGGCAGGAGTTTGCCGGAATTCCGCGTTGCGCTGCTTCAGCCAATCCACCCACGCCTCGATTCCTTCACCCGTGCGGCAGGAAAGCGGAAAGATGTTTGTCTCGGGGCTGACTTCCAGCACGTTGCGTTCGAGTTCCGCGAGACTCACGCCCGCGTAAGGCAGCAGGTCAATTTTGTTGAGCAGCACGGCGTCGGCTTGATGAAACATCAGCGGGTACTTCTTCGGTTTTTCGGCGCCTTCGACCGTGCTGTAAACCATCACACGCAGGTCTTCGCCGAGGTTGAATTCGGCGGGGCACACCATGTTGCCGACGTTTTCGATGAGCAGCAGGTCGAGGCCGTCGAGTGGAAAGTTGTGCAGCGCGCGCTGCACCATCTGCGCGTCGAGGTGGCAGACAGTGCCGGTCGTGATTTGATAGGCAGGCACACCCAACGCCGCAATGCGGTCGGCATCCAGCGTCGTCATCAAATCGCCTTCGATCACGCCGAGTTTGAATTCAGCTTTGATCAACTGGATGGTCTGTTCCAGCACGGAGGTTTTGCCAGCGCCGGGCGCGGACATGAAGTTGATGACGAAAACGCCGTGCGCGCGGAAGTGCGCTTGGTTGTGTTCCGCGAACGTTTCGTTCTGCTCCAGGATGTTGGTTTCGAGCATGACCTGATGCATCTGGTGTCCCTCGCAAAGTCCGGCAAGCTGCCAGCTTGCCGCGTGTTCGAGCGACGAACCGAATTGGTTCAACGCCAAGCCTCCGGCAAGCTGGCAGCTTGCCGGACTTCAATCCAGTTCGACGTATTCTACCTGCATCTCACGTCCGGCGAGGATGTTGAGCACCTCGCCGCAATGCGGGCAGAGAAAGTTGTAATCGCGCGGCGCGCATTCGATCTCGCCGCAATTGGCGCAAGCCGCGCGCAGCTTGATCGTTTCGACTTCCAACGCCGCTTGTTCCGCCAGCGTGCCGCGTTTCATCGCTTCAAAACAAAACTCCAACGCTTCGCGCACGACGCCGCGAAATTCGCCGAGCCGCAGCTTGATGCAGCGAATGGGCGCGGCGCCGTTTTGTTGAGCGGTGCGAATGGCGATGTCGAGAATGCCCTGGACAATGGCGGCTTCGTGCATGTCGGGTTGGCCTCAATCGGCGGCCATGCCCAATACGGGCAACGCGCGTTTGGCGTTTTGTGGCGGCGTTGCGAGCGCGGCAGCGAGATGTTGCAGGCCATCGTCAATGTCTTCGGTTTGTGCTCTAACGAGCGGCGGCACCTCGGCGATTTCGATGGAACGCAACGTGATTTTGCGGCTGGCGTTGCGATATTCGCCCCACCAGACACCGGCGACATTCGATTCCTGCCAAAACGTATGCTCCGCGCCATCAAAGGTGATCGTGAGGTTGCCGCGCCCCAGCACTTCGTCGAGATAGCGCGCATCGTCGTCGGTGAGCGGAAAGTTCAGAATGTTGAGCGTGCGCGTTTCACCACGTTCGCGCAACGCTGCCAGCGCGTGCTTGATTTCCGTGAGTAACGGGATGGCATTCATCAATTCCATTTGGTCATGTCTCCCAATTGGGCAAGTGAACCAGCAGGAGAGAGATTACGGAACAGACGGAATGAACGGAACAAACGGAAGCGTCCGCAGGCAGTCGGTTCCGTCTGTTCCGTTATTTCCGTTTGTTCCGTAATCTCCCTTCCTTTCCTTTGCTTGACCCATTCCCCAGCTTTGCACGTGGGTTTTGATTTGTTCGACGACTTGGGGAATTGCTGCCGCCACTTCGTCGCTGAGCGGCGCGGCCCATTCGTGATGTTTGGGCTGCACGCCAAAAAAGAGAAACTCGCGCGGCGTTTCGCCCAACAATTGTAACAACGCCAGCACTTCGTTGAAACCGATCTGATGTTCAGAAATCTTATGCCGCAATTTGGCGGGCACTTGCGCCGCGTCGAGCTTGACGATTTCGCCGGGCTGACCGCCAAAGGCAATCGCGTCGGCGACAATGATGTGCGTGCGGCCTTGCAGGTACGGCAACAGATAAAGGCCTTGCGAGCCGCCGTCTACGATTTCGATGTCGTCGAGCGTGTCTTTGAGTTGGCGCGCGACTTCGACGCCGAAACCATCGTCGCCGAGCAGCGGATTGCCAATGCCGAGCACGATAGCGTTTAGTCTTTTTTCCACGGGATGAGTTTCTCTTGCCAATCGGACGGACGCGATTTGTAACCGGTGATGATCGAAGAGATCAGTCCGCGCTCGGTCAGCACTTCGTAATAAATCACGAAGCCGATGTGATGCACGGCGAAACCCAGGATCAGCCACATCGTCAACCGGTGCAGCCCGCGCACGCTCGCTTCGCCACCCAGGAACGGAATCACCCAGCCAAAAAACATACTCAGCGTGCCATCAGGGTTGATCGCGCCTTTCATCGCAAAGCCGGTCACCGAGATGAACGCGCAGGCCAGAAAGAGCAGCGTGTAAGTCAGCGACGCCAGCGCGTTGTGATCAAGTGTCGGCGCGTAATGGCCGATGTAACGCAACGATAGGTATTCGCGCAGCTTCCACCAGACTTCGCGCCAAAACGAGGCTTGCCACAAATGAAAGCGGAACCAATGGCGATAGGTCTTGCCGCCAAAAAACCAGTACACGCGGAACAGGCCGTTGACGCTGAAAAAGACGGCGGCAAGGAAGTGCACGTTTTTCATCGTCGCCATCGTGCTGGCAAAGAATGGCTCGTCTACGGTGGGGCGATAAAACGGCCCGCCGATGTAAAAGCCCGTGAAGACCAGCGCGATCAGGCAGACAAAATTGAGCCAGTGCCCGGCGCGCACGGCGCGATCCCAGACGTAATACCGCACCGTCTGTTCGGTGCGCGTGCTGCTCGCCGACACGATTTGGGAAGGAAGAATTCTTGCGGCCATTGTTTCAATCCTCCAGCGAACCTCCAGCGAAAAGGCCGCCGCAGATGAACGCAGAGTCACGCGGATTCAAGCCATGCTTTTCCCACGAAGTAACACGAAGTAACCACGAAGAACACCGTTCAACCTGTCCCCCCCTGTGTGCTTTCTTCGGGTGCCTTTGTGGACGAAACCCCTTTTCTATATCCGCGTTCTTCCGCGTCTATCTGCGGCTACTTTTTCATTGCACTTCAACACGCACAAGCTCGTTGCCTTCGGTGTCGAGCACGTGCGTTGAACACGCCAGACAAGGATCGAAGGAGTGAATCGTGCGCAGGATTTCGAGCGGCTGTTTCGGGTCGTGCACCGGCATGCCGATCAGCGAGGCTTCAAACGGCCCGTGCTGCCCGCTGGGGTCTTTGGGCGAACCGTTCCAGGTCGTCGCGACGACGCATTGGTAATTCGAAATTTTCTTGTCTTTGATTCTCACCCAATGCGCCAGCGCGCCGCGCGGTGCGCTGTATGTGCCCACGCCTTTCAGTTCGGTGTCGGGCCAGGTGGACGGATCCCATTTCTCGGTGTTGGCGGTTTGGTAATCGCCCGCCTTGATGTTGGCGACCAGTTCGTCGTGCAGCGTTTTCATCAGGCGCACGGCGCGTTTGGTTTCGAGTCCGCGCGCCAGCGTGCGACCCAGCGTAGAGAACAGCGCCTCCATTGGCACGTCGAGTTGTTTCAACGCCGCGTCCACATCGGCTTTGACCTCTTCGTCGCCGTGCGCGTAAGCCAACAGGATGCGCGACAAGGGGCCGCCTTCCATCGCGTGGCCTTTCCAGCGCGGGGCCTTCATCCACGAATACTTGTCGCTCATTTCCAGAAATCCCCACGGCGGTTTGGGGCCGTTGTATTTCGGTTCGGTCTCGCCTTCCCAAGGATGGACTCCTTGCTTGTCGCCGCCCGCGTATTGGAACCAGGAATGCGCGACGAATTCCTGAATCTGTTGCGGGTCGCGCGGGTCAATCTCGAAAATCTCTTTGAGGTTGTTGTTGAGAATCGCGCCGCCTTTCCAGCGGTCGGTTTTCTTGTCGCCGGGCACGGTCGGGAAATCGCCGTAATCCATAATGCCCTTGTTGCTCAGGCCCGCGCCCCACTTCGCCCAGTCTTTATAGAACGAAGCAATCGCCATCAAGTCGGGCATGTAAACTTGCTCGGTGACTTCTAGTGCCTCGTCAATTTTGGATTTGACCAGGCTCAGGCGGTCAATGTTGAGCGCGTCGTTGTGGTTGGGATTGATCGCGCACGGCATACCGCCGACCAGCACGTTCGGATGCGGATTTTTGCCGCCATAGACGGCATGGATTTTGACGATCTCTTTTTGCCAAACCAGCATTTCCAGATAGTGCGCAACCGCCATCAGGTTGGCTTCGGGCGGCAGCTTGTACGCCGGATGCCCCCAATAACCGTTGGCGAAAATGCCAAGCTGGCCGGATTCGACAAACTTCCTCAGCCGGTTTTGCGTGTCGGTGAAATAGCCGATGGAGGCTTTCGGCCATTTGGAAATCTTTTGCGCCAGTTCTGCCGTAGCCTTGGGATCGGCCTTGAGTGCCGAGACCACGTCTACCCAGTCCAGCGCGTGCAGGTGGTAGAAGTGCACGATGTGATCATGCACTTGCAGCGTCGCCATCATCTGGTTGCGAATCAGATTGGCGTTTTTCGGAATCACGATGCCCAGGGCGTCTTCGACGGCGCGCACCGAGGCGATGGCATGCACGAGTGTGCAGACGCCACAGATGCGTTCGGCCAGCGCCCAGGCCTCGCGCGGATCGCGTCCACGCAGGATGATTTCGATGCCGCGAAAGAGCGCGCTCGTGCTCGACGCATCGCTGATGACGTTGTCGTCGCCGACGACGGTCTGGATGCGCAAGTGACCTTCGATACGCGTAATGGGATCAACGACGATACGTTGTGGCATGACTCAGGCCTCCTTTCCGGGTTCGGCTTCTTTGTGTGCGTCTTCTTTGTGCGAAGCCTTCTTAACCGCCGAAGCAACCATGTGCGCCGCTGTTGCTGCCGCTACGCCACCCGCGAAGACTTCGCCGACGGTATCCGCCGAGCCGAGGCCCGGCAGCGGCACACCGGCGACGTGCTGATAGAGCGGATTGCGATCCCAGTAATCCGGCTCGGAACAACCCAGGCAAGGATGGCCGGATTGAATGGGGAAGCTGGTCGCATCGTTCCACTTCGTCACCGCGCAGGCGTTGTAAGTCACCGGGCCGCGACAACCCATTTTGTAAAGGCACCAGCCTTTGCGCGCGCCTTCGTCGTCGAAGTTTTCGACATACATGCCCGCGTCGAAAAAGGCGCGGCGATAGCACTTGTCGTGAATGCGCTGGCTATAAAACACGCGCGGACGTTGCAAGCGATCCAGCACCGGCAGCGTGCCAAAGGTCACCAGATGCACGATGGTGCCCATGATTACATCTGGGATGGGCGGGCAACCGGGAATGTTGATGACGGGTTTGTCGGTGATGAGTTTGTGGACGGGAACGCAGCCGGTGGGATTGGGTTTGGCGACCGTGACGCAACCAAACGACGAACACGAGCCGACACAAATCACGGCCTTCGCGCCTTTGGCGGCTTCTTTGAGCGATTCCAGCGCGGTCACGCCGCCGACGGTGCAATAGATGCCGCCGTCCGCCGTCGGCACTGAACCTTCGACCGCCAGAATGTAATTGCCAAAGTTTTCTTTCATGCCGTTGCGCATGATTTCTTCGGCTTGATGGCCTGCCGCCGCCTGAATCGTTTCCATGTAATCCATCGAGATCACACCCAGCAGCGCATCGCCCGCGAGCGGGTGTGATGATTTGATCAGAGATTCAGAGCAGCAGGAGCAGGCGGCGAAATTGAGCCAGTAAATGGGCGGGCGTCTGACGGTGTCGAGCGCCTTGACGACTTGCGGCAGAGCGGAGCTTTCGAGTCCGAGGAAGGCAGTGGTGGTCGCGCAGAAACGCAAAAAATCACGGCGCGAAACCCCGTGTGCCCGCGCGGCCTCATAAAAGGTAGCGGCTGGCATGGTTCCTCCTTGATAGGGCTTGATGCGGTGCGGATGCCATCGCCCGGCACTGACGCAGGGCGAAACTTTTACTGCTGTTGCGAATGAAATAAGCGGAAAGTGTGTGCGACTTTTTTCCACTGGCAATCGCTGTTCCGCACCGTTGGCAAGAGGAAAGTGGGGGGAAGCGCCCACGGGTGGCGTGAAATTCCGCGCGGGTCGGGCAAAGTCCTCAGCGGATAATTTCGACCGAGCAATGCGCCTGAGCCAAAATCGCCTGCGAAACCGAGCCGATCAGCACACGTTCCAAGACGCCGTGGCCGTGCGAACCAAGCACGATCAAATCAGCGGCCCAGTCTTCGGCTTGTTTCAGAATGGTGCTCTTAGCATTGCCGATAACGATGTCTGAACTGACCTGCAAGGGCGTTGCTTGCAAGACGGCCTCGGCTTGCTCGATAGCCACGCGGGCACGCTCTTGCAACTCGTGGAGCAATTTCAAATAGTGACTGTCAGGTACCAGCCAACTGCCAGGTGTGGGCGTCAGGTGCATCTCAACGACCGCCAAAATCTTTACTGCGCTGCCCGCCGGCCAAGGGCGCGCGGCGATATTTTGCACGGCGGCTTCACTGCTTTTTGAGCCATCTGTTGCCAATAGAATTTTCATAGCGATTCCTTTCTGTATTCACAGCCAATTTTGCTCACAGCCAGCGTTGCAAGGTTTGCGCGATTTCGGTTTGCGAACGCACGCCGATTAGGCGCTGCACTTCGCGACCCGCTTTGAAAACCAGCAACGTCGGAATGCTGTTGATGCCAAAGCGGCGCGCCGTCTGCGGGTTTTCATCCGTATTGAGTTTGGCGACGAGCGCGCGTCCGGTGAACTGCCCAGCCAACGTCTCGATCACCGGCGCAAGCATTCGGCACGGCCCACACCACGGCGCCCAGCAATCCAGCAAGACCGGCATAGCTGAATTTTCGACGGCGCTGGCAAAGCTGGCATCCGTTACGATCAATGGCACGGTCAATGGCCCCGTTTGCAAGGGCAACGGATTTTTGCAACGGCCACAGATGGGCGCTTGCTGTTGTTGCAACCGCTCCAATGCGACGCGATTGTGCGCGCCGCACTGCGGACACGAAATCAATTGTGAGCGTTCTGCCGACATTCAATCACCCCTCTTCGTCAGGATTCATCCGCACGAATCATACCACTCAGCAGTGGTTGCAAAGCGTATACCAGCCCCCGCCACGGTTTGTCAGCAAGCCCCGCACCGCCAAAGGAAAAGGCGGAGAGAACTATGTTTCCCTCCGCCCAGACAAACTTTGTTGTTAAGGCTGCTTACTTGAGCGTGCGCAGATATGCCACGATGGCCCAACGCTCTTCATCGCTGAAACGCACGCGGTTGGAGGGCATGGGCGTTTTGCCATTGGTAATTTTCCAGAACAGTTCGCCATCGGTATTGGCTTGCACCATCTGGCTGGCCAGATTGGTCGGCGCGATGGGCTGGCCGTCGCGTTTGAGTTGGGCGGACATCGGCCCATTCCCTTTGCCCGCGCTGCCGTGGCAATCCAGGCAGCGTTGCTCATAGAGTTCACGACCCAGTTTGATCATCTCAGGCCGGTTTTTGGCCGGATTGTTCAGCGCCGCCGCTTCAGCGGGCGCGGGCCATTGCTGTTTGATCTTGCCGTTTTCCATTGTGACGGTCGGCGTCGGGCGCGGTTTGAACGGATCGGGCGTCGGCGTCGGCAGGCGCGCCGGGCCGACTTCCAGCGGGAAATCGCCGATGCGGCGCGGCTTAGGGCCGGCAGGATCGGTCTCAGGCCGTTTTCCGGCGTTGGGATTGTTCTGCAAAATGGTGGCGTTCGCTGTCGTCATCACTGTGGTTGCGGAGGGAACCGGCGCGGCAGGCGTTGGAACCACGCTGCCGGTGGCAGGCACAGGACTGGCCGTCGCGACCGAAGCAACCGCAACCGGCGAAACAGCGGGCACCGGTGCGGTAGCCGGGTTCGCCGGTGAGGCCGCCGCGCCCGGACTGGCGTTCCCCTGTTCAGAGACGACGCTCGAATCCTTACAAGCCGCAGCCAGCCCCAACAGCAGCAGCGCGCAACTGCTGAAAACCACGCGCTGCCAAAGTGTGTGTTTGTGCGAGTCAGTGAAATGAATCTGCATGAATTCCTAAATGCCTTTCCTAAAAATGGGCCTACAAATGGAGATGATCGCAGGCCTGTTGAAGACCTGCTTTTGCCGCTCCCCTTTGTAGTAGCGAATTTATTCGCGCTGTCGCGCGGTAGCGCGAATAAATTCGCTACTACAAGGGAATGCGCCCATCAACTCGTGTGTTCTTTATTCAACGTCGGCCCGGCGCACAGCCGTTGTCTCAGTGGCCCCACGCCAGCGTCGCCACGCCCGCGGCGGCGGCGAAATCTTTGAAGGCAGCGCTCGGTTCGACCCGTAAGCCGACTTGCGTGGGATCGAGCGAGATGGCGCTGTTTTCGAGCGCCGATGCCAGCACTTCGCGAAAACGCTTTTGCTCATAGGCGGTGCCGAGCGTGAGCATGCGCGTCAGCGTGGCGGGGCCGCTTTCGGGCATCAAGCGGTCGCGATAAAAGACCAGCAGCCGGTAAAACTCATCTTCGCGCTCTTCGGGCGTGCAGACGACTTCGCGCACCAGAATCGGCTCGTCGCCGCGCGTGATGACGGCGTCAAAACCGTTTTCATTCAGACTGACCAGCGCCTGATCGTCGCTGAAACCGGTGCGCAATAACCACTGCGCTTCGCCCAGCGCCTGGGGCAGCAACAATCCGGCTTTCCAGCCCAGTTGGCTAAAAACGCGCTCGTATTGTTCGGCCACGCGTTCATGCACCGCCGAAGCCAGCCAGAAGCTGCGGCCATTGAAATCGCTGAGCCGCTGATGATCAATGCGCAATTCGCTGAGCTTGCTGCCGACGCTGCGTTCGATCTTCCAGGCGATCATCTGCTCCAATTCGCGCCGGCTTTGCGGCAAAGTATCAAGCGTGAAGACCAGGCTGCGCGCGCTGCCTGACGGCAGCGTGACGGCCACACGGCGCGCGCGGCGTTGCCCGGCTTGCGTGGCGGTCTCGCGCAATTTGTCCAGCAAATCGGCTTCGTTGGTGATATTGAGTTCGGTGAAAGAGGCTTGGATTAAACCTTTCGGCAAGCGCGTCACGCCCAGATTGACCGGCTCGAACTCTCCGCTCCGGCGGCGCAAGGTGGTCATCGCCACGTGCGTTTCAGTCAGCGCGACCGCCGTGCGCGGCCAAGCAGGCGCAGTCAAGGCTTTCCAAAGACTGGAGAAAATTGGGATATTTGCCATAACTTGAAAAGGTTGAGGGATGAAGGTTGAGGGATGAAGGATAAAAGCGGAAGGCTGTCTGTCTTCCCTTCTTCATTCCTTATCCCTCATCTCTTTGGTTCAGTATTCGCTATAGGGTTTGCCGTTGCTGTCGGTGCCTTCAGCGCCGCTTTTGACGTTGCGGATGCCCGCCGGGGCGTCCGGCGAGAGCTTTTCACTTTCCATTTCGATCTGCCAGGTTTCGCTGGATTTGGTGATGGCGTCTTCGGGCAGCGCGCGCAGATAACCGGCGCTGACGAGGTCTTGCAAACTGGGCGGGGCTTTTTCTTTATCCACCGTGTATTTGTCAATCGCTTCGCGCATCACCCACAGGTCATGGATCAAGCGGGTTTCACGCGCGCGTTGAATGTTTTTCAGATACGTCGGAATCGCCACGGTCGCCAGAATCGCCAGGATGGTCATCACGATCAGCAATTCCAAAAAGGTAAAGCCGCGTTGGCTACGTAAGCGGGGTTGCCGGACGCGCGCGTTTCCAGGCAGCAAATTGTTCAGCTTTAGCTTCATTACCACTCTTTGTATTTCGTCCCGTTTAACGCCGTCTCCTGGCTTTTGCTGAAAACGTCATAAACGTGTTCGCCATCCCAGGAATCTTCTTCGGGCTTTTGAAAAGAGGAGCGCATGCCCCAGCAGTCTTCTCCCTTGCACTTCCTCATCGGATCGCGCGGGATCTCACGCAAAAAATACATCTTCTCGCCATTGATCGCGCCGGGCACAGGCAAGCCTTTGGTCAGGCATTCCAGTTTCATCGGCCAGGCATTGTGTTTTTGCAAATCAATGCAATCCGACTCCAGCGCAAACAACGCGGGATTCTGACTGCCGTTCCGGTAGTACCGCTGGAAGTGATCAATGGCGTGGCGCAATTTCTGCAAATTCGCGTGCAATTCCTCTTCGCGCTGCCGTTTGATGCTGTGCTGCAACATCGGCACAGCCATGCCCACCAGCACCGAAAGTATGGCCAGAGTGATAATCAACTCCAACAGCGTGAAGCCCTGTTGCTCCCCTGTTGCCGTTGAGCGCCGTCCCGTTTGCCAGCGCACCAGCCGTTGTATTGACAAGCCTGCCTTCATCCGCAAATTTACCAGTCCTTATAACTCGACCCGTTCAAGGCCTTGCCGTCGCTTTTTGAGAAAACGTCAAAGATGTCCTCTTCGGCGCCCGCCTCGCCGCTGGAAGAAGACGTGCCCCACTCAAAGTTATTGGTCATGGGGTCGCGCGGCAACCGGCGTAGGAACCGATGAATTAAATCTTTGTTCCGGGCGTCCGCCACGCCGTCCACCAGACATTTCAGCGTTTTGGGATAGCAATAGGGCGGCGGGCTGTAGCACTCGGTTTCGAGCTGGGTAAACTGCGGGCAAGTCCGGTGAAAAGTATCTATCGCCATGCGGATTTCCCGCAGATTTTGGTGCAATTCCGTTTCGCGCCGGCGCTGAATCTGATTGCGCGCCACCGGAATGGCGGCTCCCGCAACCAAAGCGAGCACCGCCAGGGTCACGATGAGTTCCAAAAGAGTAAACCCACGTTGCCCCTGGGCTGTCCGGGCCTGCCGCAGGCGGGGCATAAAGCGCGCGCCCCACCCACAGCCCAAACATAGCGCAGTGATTGTTTGCTTCAGCTTCGTTTTCATGGCCTGCCCAGAACGCTTAGCGGATGATCGTCAGCCGCGCCGGTGTCGCCGTAATTACCGCCAGCGCGTTGTTGGTCAGCTTGATCTGGGATTCGCCGCATTCGAGCGTGACTTCCGCCGGCCCCTCGGCCAGCGCGGTAAATTCGATGACCAGCAAACGGCCCGAGGCTTTCCCGGCTTTGCCATTGGCCGTGCCCGCGTTGATGACCAGCAGGCCATTTTCGACGGTGTGCGTAAGGTCGGCTTGTTTGCCGAGCATGTCGCCATCGCGCACGGACTTGACCTGCAATTTGGCCGGATCGAAGCGCAAGGCCAGATTGGCACTGGTCAGCACCGATTGCGCATCCACTTGCAGCGTGACGGCCACCGTCTTGTTCAACTGCACGCGGGACTGGGCGGCATTCAAACTGAGCGCGAGCGTGCCCGCCTTTGGCGCTTCGATACGCAGCGGCGTGGGCGCGCCCGGCTGCTCAAAGGAACCGTTGGCCGCCGGAGCGGGTTTCACTACGGCGCGCGGCACTGCCGGTTGCGCACCGCCTTGCGGCCCAACTTCCATCGCAGGTGGGGTGGCAGCTTTGGAAACTGGTTGCTTGCTCGCCTTTTTGGCCTCTTCCTGTTCCTTGAGCATTTTCAGCCGTTGCTCCTGGATCCATTTCTCGACGTTCGCGGGACGCACCGCCCCGACGACCTGCGCCGGTTTGATCTCCGGTTGCGGATTTTCGGTGATGTCCGTCGGCTTGTCGCCTTCGACGCGGGGTTGGCCGGGCACGACGCCGACCGGGCCATTCGGGCCGACCTCGGCCCCCGGCTGGATCATTCCGTTCGGATTGGCCGTCGGATTGGCCGTCGGATTGGCCGTCGGATTGGCCGCGCCACCGGGCAAGGTTGGATTGACGCCGCCCGGTAAGGTCGGATTCGCCGCGCCGCCCGGCAAGGTCGGATTCACGCCGGAATTGTTGAAGAGCGCCGGATCAGGAATCACCGGATTCGGCTCGACCGGCAGCGGCGGCGTCACATCGGCCTGTTGCGTCGGCGGCGTATTGTAATTCTGACTTGAACTGTTCGGATCGCCTTGAATGACGATGCTCTTACGCGGCGGTTTGGCTTCGCCGTTGCTATTGCCGACCGGCTGGAAGGTGTTCGCCGTCCCCGAAGGCCCGGCGGGCAGTCCATTGTCGGGCATGGGATTGCTGGCATTGCGCACTGTCGGGGCCGCATTCGGAGTCGTCCCTGGCGCGATTTGCGCGGGCGTTTGCGCGACGGTGTTGGCGGTCGGATCAACCGGCAGGCCGCGCTCTTGCGCGATCAGCCGCCGCTCCTGCTCTTCTTCCTGCTGCACGCGGAAGAGCACGTCTTCAATGCTTTGCGAGAGGCCCGAACCGCCCCCGCCCGCATTGGCCAGCGAACCCGCCAGCCGCGCCAGATTGTCTTCCTTGGTGATTTCGGTGGAACGCACGATGTGCGGCGTCACCGTGATGATGATGTCGGTCTGGCGCGTGTCCTGGTTCGGCGTCGTGAACAGGCGTCCCACGATTGGGAGCATGCCCAACACCGGAACGCTGGCGCGCGAATCGCCTTTGGAATCCTGCGTCACGCTCGCCACAATCGAAGTCACACCGTCTTGGATACGCGCCGTCGTGCTCAGCGAACGTTGCGTGAAATTCGGCGTCAGGGGGTCGGCGCCCGCCTGCACGTCCGACGTTTCGATCTTCATCTTCAATTCGACATAGCCTTCGTTGGTGATCTTCGGCGTCGCCTCAATCACCAAACCTACGTCTTTGTATTGAATGTTGTTGAACAAGCCGCCGCCGTAGCCGCTGGAGCCAAAGCCATTCAACGCGCCGGCCAGCGTCGGGTTGGCCACGCCATTCTGTCCGGTGCCATTATTGCCATAACCGCCATTGCCATAGTTCTGGCCCAAGCTAACCGGCACGCTGCGACCCACCTTGGTATTGTTTTGCTGATTGTCCAGCGCGTGAATTTGAATCTTGTTGAGCAAACGTGAATGACCTTTGGATTGCAGCAGGCTGAGCGTGGTCGCCGGCAACCCGATCAAGCCGCCCACGCCGCCGAAGGGGTTGAAGGTGGTGCCCGCCAGGGCCACCGCGCCGCGCGCGATACCACCCAGATTGGCGAGGGAGGAAGTCTCACCGGCATTGTAGTACTTGGTTTCGCCCGTGGTTTTGTCCACGTAAGAGCCTTGCACCGTCAGCCCTTTGTCAGAGGCAAGCTGGTTGCCGATTTGCAGCTTGGTGTCGTTGGAGACCTCGTAAATCTCTACGTCAATCACGACTTCGCTGACGTTCTTGTCCACGCTCTCAAGGATGTCCTGCACCAATTGCAATTCGCTGGGCGTGCCTTTCAGAATGATCATCTTCTGATCTTCGATGGTGCCGACCGGGCGGCCCGGAATGAGCGAATTTAAGACGTTGCGCGCATCGGCGATTTTGAGATTGCCCAGATAGAAGGTCTTCACAGCCGCCTTCTCAAACTTCTGCTTGGTCTGGGTATTGTCGGCATAGACCAAAATCGTTTTGCGATCCACCTGTTCAAAGGTCATCTTGTTTTGCATCAGGATCAGATCGAAGGCCTTGGCCATGGTCACGCCCCGTAACTCCACCTGAATTTTGCCCTGCACGCGCACCGATTCATCAAACAGCACGTTGAGGTCGAGGCTGCGCGCGAGGTTCTTGACGCAATCCTTGAACTCGATGTCTTTGAAAATAATGTCCTGCACCAAATCCTTGCTGCGCGGCTTGCTGGCGACGGTGACCTCATTGCTAATCGGCTTGATGTTGCCGGTTTTCGGATTGTATTGGTATCCCGACAGGCCCAGCGCCTGATCCCGCTGGATTTCCAGCATGCTGCGCATCTTCAGGCTCGCCATTTCATTGCCCGGATCGTAACCGAGCGCCAGACGATAGGCATTGTAAGCGCTGGCGTAATCGCCTTGTTTGGCCAGTTCATCAGCGCGTTTGGAGAACATCAGCGAGGCATTTTGCAGTGAACGCGCATAATGCAGCTTGTATTCGGCATTCTGCGGCTCGGCGGCCACGGCCAAGGCGAATTGTTGCGCAGCGAGATCCCATTGCTGCAACTCTTCGTGTTTGAGGCCCTCTTTGTAACTCTTTTTGCCCGACTTGCCATCGGCCAAGGCCGTCACCGCCGTCACCGGCAACACCAGGCAGCACGTGAGTAGCACTGCCAAAAACTTATGGACTGTGGAATTAGTTTTCATAACTGACCTTCTTCTTCCGTGACTTGTTCTATGTGTGTGTAACCCGTTGAGACGGGCTTGCCCATCGCCATATCCGTTGCCGGGCCTGTCTTGCTCATGCAAAGCAAAAGTGATCGGGGTGCTTTATTGTGAGAGGGGATGAGTCGGGTGCAAAAGCCGGGCGTAATTTAGCCTCAACCACCGCCCGACTGCAACCTTTTGCTGGTCTGCTCAGAAACCTCTTGGGCCAGGTTTCTGCCAGGCCAACTACTTCATCTCCTCGACAAACGTCACACGATTGATTTCGTGCAGCGTCGTTTGCCCTTCAAAAACCAAACGCAAAGCCGATTGGCGTAACGTGCCGAGACCTTCCGACTCCGCCACGCGGCGCACTTCGGAGCCGGGTTTGCGCGCGATAATGAGTTCGCGAATGTTGTCCGACATATCCAGCAATTCGTGGATCGCCGTGCGGCCACGATAGCCGGTGTGGTTGCAAATCTCGCAACCGACGCTCTTATAAAAAACCTGTTCCTGATATTTCGCCGACCGCAGGCCCGCTTCGACAAATTCGGCTTCGGTCGGCGTATAACGTTGCTTGCAACGCGTGCAAAGCACGCGCACCAGCCGTTGCGCTAGTACGCAATTGAGCGCCGAAACGAAGTTGTACGGCTCCACGCCCATGTTGATGAAGCGCCCGATCACGTCAATCACGTTGTTGGCGTGCACAGTGGTGAAGACCAGGTGGCCGGTCAACGCCGAGTTGATGGCGATCTGCGCGGTTTCATTGTCGCGGATTTCGCCTACCATGATCTTGTCGGGGTCGTGGCGCAGAATCGAACGCAGCCCGCGCGCAAAGGTCAGCCCCTTCTTCTCATTCACCGCGATCTGGGCGACGCCGCGCAATTGGTATTCGACCGGGTCTTCGATGGTGATGATCTTGTCTTCGTCGTTGCGAATCTCGTTGAGTGCGGCATAGAGTGTCGTCGTCTTACCCGAACCGGTCGGCCCCGTCACCAGCACCATTCCATAAGGTTCGAGAATGAAGCGGCGGAACTTGGCCAGCAGCTTCGGATCGAAGCCGACGACTTCCAGCTTCAGGTCTTTGAACTCTTCGTTGATCTGCTCTTTGTCGAGAATACGAATCACGACGTCTTCGCCGTGCACGGTCGGGATGATCGAAACGCGGAAGTCCACTTTGCGGCCCTTGATGCGCATACGAAAGCGGCCATCTTGGGGCACGCGGCGTTCGGCAATATCGAGTTCCGACATGACCTTGATACGCGAAACGATGGTCAGGTGGTGGCGCAGATCAATCGGCTCGCCCGCTTCGTAAAGCGCACCGTCAATGCGGTAGCGCACGACCATGTCGTTGTCGCGCGTTTCCATGTGAATGTCGGAGGCGCGCTTTTCGAGCGCCGTGAAGACCAGTGTGTCAACCAGTTTGATGATCGGCGAAATCTCAGCGTCATTCGATAAGCGGTCGAGATCGAGCACCTCTTCGCCGTGCTCAGTTTCTTTGATGAGCGAAGCGCGGAAACCTTCGGTCGCCTCATTCAAGACGCGCTGCGAGGCGTCACCCTTGCGCAACACGCCTTCGATGGCGCTCCAGGTGGTGACTTCGACCTTGATCGCCGAATGCAACTGGGCTTTCAACTCATCCAGCAGGTTCAGGTCGGAAGGATCGGCCATTGCAATCACCAGATGGCCGTTCTCGCGCCGCAGCGGCACGAATTTGCTGCGCAACATCAAATCCACGGGCAAGGATTGCACCAATGCATAATCCACCGGCGTCGTGTCGAGATTGACGTAGTCCAAGCGGTAACGTTGCGCCAAGCGTTCGGCCTGGACTTTTTCGTTGACCAGCAAAGCTGCGGAATTGATTTGTTCGGTTGCTGCTGCCATTCGTTTCTCAATTGTTTCGTGAGCGCCGCGCGGTTCCAATTTCCAGTCTCAAATTTGAAATTGGAGCTTGCTGCTACTGCCCGGCGGCATTCACCATCTGCAACATCGGCATGTAAATCGCCAGTAGGATTGTCACCACCACACCCGCCATGCCGAACAAAATCGCCGGTTCGATAAAGGTCGTCAGTTGGCCCAACTTGACTTCGGTTTCAGCGTCGTAAAAACCCGCCACTTCATCCAGCATCTCGCGTAACGAGCCGGAGCGTTCGCCGACACCGATCATATCCACTGCCAGTTTCGGCACCCAACCGGCTTCGTCCAGGCTTTCCGTGAACGGTTTGCCCTCACGAATCTTGCCGAGCGCGGGTTCGGTGGATTTGCGCAACTCGTAATTGGTGACCGATGAGAGCGCAATTTGGAAGGATTCAACCAGCGTAATACCACCCTGCAACAAGGTCGCCAGACTGCGCGACATCTGCGCCGTCGTCATCTGCTTAATCAACTCGCCAACCAGCGGGATTTTCAGCACCCAGCGATCCAGGGTACGCCGCCCGTTTTCCGTCTTGCGCCATGAGAAGAGCAGGAACACCGTGATTGCCAGCGCAGGCGCCAGCCAAAAGATGTTCTCTTGCATCAAGGTCGAGATCCCGACCACAAAAACCGTAATCGGCGGCAGCTTGCTGCCCAGGTTGTCGAAGATGGAGGTAAAGCGCGGAATGACGAACGTCGTCAGCACCGTCACCAAAACGCCCGCCGCACACAGCAAAATCAACGGGTACGTCAGCGCGCCGCGAATCTTGCGCCGCAGCGCGACAATAGATTTGGTGTATTCAACGTAGCGGCGCAACACATCGTCCAAATTGCCGGAGCGCTCGCCCGCCAGAATCGAGGCCGTATAAATCTGCGGGAAGGTGTCCCCCTGCGCGGCAAAAGCTTCAGACAATGCAATACCGTTTTTGATGCGCCCTTCGACATCGGCCAACACCAGCCGCAATTTCGGATTGGGCGAATGCTGGCGCAACATTTGGATGGATTGTAGGACGGGCAGTCCAGCGTGCAACAACGCGGCCAATTGCTGATTGAAGAGCAAAAAGTCGTCGAGCTTGATCTTGATATTGCGCGTGCTCGCACCGCCCACGCGCACACCATTAACCATGCCCGAAGTTGCCACCGAAAAAATGCGGTAACCTTCGGCTTGCAGGCGCTGGCGCAATTCCTTTTCCGTCAGTCCTTCGACGGTGCGCGTCACAATTTCGCCTGCCGGTGTACCCAGTTTGCAAATAAATTCTGCCATCGTGCTTTCTATTCTGCGGCTCTGGTAGCTGTCCCAACTCTTGCGGAAATGAGCATTGCTCTTTCAAGCAAGCTCAACGAATATCACAACAGGGCAGTCACGGGTAGGTTCGGGGAGCAGGGCTGATGCAATTCGGGGGGCAGTCCGGGAAGACCTGAGGTCGCTGTTTGTCTCGTGTCAGTAATTCAGTCTCTCAATTTGCTTCAGCTTTGTTCTTCGTTTGCTTGATCGGCATCAATACACACTTTGCCCAAACCCAGGAGACGTCCGGTCTTTCACGCCCTGACGTATAGAAGGTTTCAGAAAGTTTCTGAAAAACTTTCGACCCAACTTTTAGAGCCTTGTCGTAATGGCGACGTTTGAGCAAAGCGGCTGAACAATCAGCCCAAACAACAGGGGAAAAACATCGCAGCCACCTTCACGGCGGCGGCGTGTTTTGGTTCCGAAATTCTTCAGTGGCATAGAGAAATCGCGGCAAGCGCCACGGCCAGTTCGTGAAAGCAGAATGGGGTGAGGAGCGTACACGAACCAGCCGTAGCGTGCTGGCACCAAAATCATATTGAATGGTTAGAACCTGCTGCCATAGCGTTGATGATGGAAGCAGGCGACACAACTCGCACATGGGCTTAATGAATAGCCTGGCGATTGAACCGCAAACCTTGATCCAGTGAAATCAACTAATGTTTTCAGTCCGCGTCAGCAACACCACACAGTTGTATTAACCCTAGCGCAACTATGCCTAGCGCAACTATGCAGGCTCTTTCGGAATGCAAATCAGGAAAGTGCTTGGCAGCGAAGGTTCCGCTTTCGACGTCTCGTTTATTGAAAGCCCGATGAGGTTCGCCACTAACACGCGGCGCATTCTATTGGCTGCCCGCGCTGACAGTCAACCGCGCTGCACTAAACGTCAGGAACGCGGGATAAAACCCCGGTGAGGGCCGCCATACAACCGCTAGAAAAAAATCCGCGGCTCGTGGTAAGCTGTTGCCGCATTCCATAAAGGCAACAGTCACGCTGATGGATTGGTCCTTCCGCTACTGTTGCCGCGCTAACTTTAAGAGCACGCAATATTCGGCGCTGCCCGGAAGCAACAACAACCAGGGATGCTCCCGAAGCGTGCGCTCAAGCAAGAACCGCTCGCTACTATTTCCGGTATTGTTCACAAAGGAAGCAAACGTCAAGTGAGTCCGGCTAACCATGAGATAACTCGATACCCAGAGTCTGAGGTCGCGCTGTCGTTTACGCTTGAGACCGGCAGTGCGGCAGCCCATTCACGCCCGACCATCAGCAATCCGGCGAGCAAGTTGTTCATTAGTTTTGTCGGCGGGTTGTGTGCGGGGCGCGACGGCGTCGTGCTGGAAAAAACCGAAGCCGTCTTTGGGCGTGGCGACGATTGCGATGTAAAGCTGGATGGAGACACGGTGTCACGCTATCACTGCAACATCAAACGCATCGGCAATGCGTTTCTAGTCGAAGACACCAGCCGCAACGGCACTTATCTGAACGGCGAGCGTATTGCGGCGGCGCAGTTGCGTGATCAGGATCAATTGCGCGTGGGCCAAAATATCCTGCTGATTCATCTCTCGTCCAGCGCCGGTACAGGCGCGCTGGCCAGCAAAAACACGACGCCGAACTTGCTGCCGTATCTGCTGGAATTAAAACCCCACATCGTCATCAAGGGTTTGGAAATTGGCGTCACCCAGCCGTTTGGCGAAGACCGCATTACGATTGGCCGCCGCAGCGACAATCATCTGGTGTTGGATTACGACAACATTTCGCGCCAGCACTTGTGCATCGAACGCAAAGACGAGCAATACATCGCCACCGATATGGGCAGTTCCAACGGCACCTATCTCAACGACCAGCGCATTCAATCCGCTCCGCTCAGTGATGGCGATTGCCTGCGCATTGGCAATTACACGCTGACGGTAAAATTGCGCGGACAGGATTGCATCTTAAGTTTCAAACAGATCACCAAGACCTGACCATTGCGGATTGTGGATTGCGGAGTGCGGATTGACGCGCCGCTTGAAATCCGCACTCCGCAATCTGAAATCTAAAATCCGCAATCGCTAGCATTTCCATTCATGATCGGGCGCACCATCGGTAATTACGAAGTTGTCAGCCAATTCGGCGAAGGCGGAATGGGAGAGTTGTATCTGGGCCGCCACACGCGCCTCGCCCGCGAAGTTATCATCAAAACCATCCGCACTGAAGATTTCAGCCCGCGCCAGATCGAACATTTGCGCACGCGCCTCGAACGCGAAGCTTTCATCCAGTCGCAGCTCGAACACCCGAACATCGTGCGCGTCTACGATTTCATCGCCGAGGCCGAGTCAACGTTTATGGTGATGGAATATGTGCAAGGCCGCGATTTGCGTAAGATGATCGCGCGCGAGACGGGCCCCATCCAGGCGGCGCGCGCCATCCGCCTGTTCAAACAGGTGCTGCGGGCGATTGATTACGCGCATCATTTCATCTACACCGACCAGCAAGGCAAAAAGCACCAAGGCATCATCCACCGCGATCTGAAACCCGCCAACATTTTGATCACGCCTAACGACATCGCCAAAGTCACCGACTTCGGCATCGTCAAAGTGCGCGGCGTCAAAGGCGGCACGCAGATGGGCTTCAATCCCGGCACGCCCGAATACATGTCGCCCGAACAGGCACGTGGGCGCGAGTTGGATCACCGCTCCGACATTTACTCAATGGGCGTCGTCTTCTTTGAAATGCTGACTGGCAATGTGCCCTTCTCCGACACAGGCGACGGCACTTCGGATTACGAAATCCGGCGCGGGCACATCGAATTGCCGCCGCCCTCGCCGCGCCAGTTCAAAGCCGATCTCTCGCCCGAACTCGAAAAGATCGTGCTCAAGTCGCTGGAAAAAGACCCGGATGACCGCTATCAAACAGCGCGCGACTTTTACCTCGTGCTCGAAGAGTTCGAACGCAGCGGCAAAGCCGATTTCGCCAAAGTCGCCGCCGTCCGTTCGACCGTCGCCCAAGCCGAACAACGCGGCACCGGCGTCGCCATCATTGATGTCACCACGGTCGGGTTTAACGAAAGCCACACGGGCATACTGGGGCATGAATCAACAAGTATGGGGAACGGCTCGCTCAGCGCTTATGGAGCAAGCGTGGCGGATGGCTATCAGCGTTCGCCGCTGCCCGTGGTGAAGACCAAAGAAAGTGACCAGCGTCCGTTGATTATCAGCGTGGCGGCGTTGGTGTTGTTGACGGCGTTGGCGGGCTGGTGGATTTACCGGCGAAGCCTCAGTACCGTAACAAATGGCAGTGAAAACCCGCCAAAACTTGTCGTACCAGTCGGAATGAAAGTGGTGCTTGGCAGCGAGTTCAAGATGGGACGTGATGACGGTAACGAATTCGAACGACCTGCGCACAACGTACAAGTCGCCACTTTCTATATTGATGAAAAAGAAGTCTCGAATGAAGACTACGAAAAGCTAGTGCAAGCTGGGCAACTCAGCGCGCCTAAAAACTGGATTGGAGGCAAGATTCCAGCAGGCGAAACCTACTTCCCTGTCAGTAACGTAAACTGGCACGAGGCAGATGCTTATTGCAGCAAGTTGGGTAAACGATTGCCGACAGAAAGCGAGTGGGAATATGCCGCGCGCGGCAAAGAGGGTTTTCTCTATCCTTATGGCAACAAGGATTGGCAGCCAGAATATTCCAGCGCCTCGCCTTCGCCGGACAAGATCGGCAAATTGATCAATGTCGGCAGCTATCCCAAAGGTGCGAGTCCGTTCGGCGTGCTTGATCTGGCCGGCAACGTGGCGGAATGGACAGCGAGTGATTACGAACCGTACCCAAACAGTCCGGCCAAACGCGACCCGGGCAAGAAAGTGATTCGCGGCGGTTCGTTTATCAATCCCCCAGCCGAGCAACGAACAACCGAACGCCGCTGGCTAGAACCACAGGAAATCCGCGATTACGTAGGCTTTCGTTGCGCCAAGTCAGCCAATTGATTTCTTGCCGCGAAGCTACTACTCTCCCCGCCGATGAAAGCTTCGAAGTTTCTTGCCCAAGCAATCCCAATTTTCATCCTCCAGCTATGCAGCGCGGCCTCTTTGCTGGCGCAACGTGATTATACTGTCGTCCGGCCACGCGAACGGGCAGCAACGGAAAAAGTGACGCTCAACCGGCGCGCCACCCAAGCTACTAAAGGCATTCTGGCGGTCGTCTTGCAACCAGTCCTCGCCGCCAAAGTGGTCGTCACCGATGCCAAAGGCAACATCATCGAGCAGACCAACACCGATAATGTTAAGGGCCAGGCCGAGTTTGAATTGCGGCGTGGCGCCAGTTTCACCGTCAAAGTTACCGCGCCTGGTTATCTGGCGGCAGAAACCAAAGCCAAGGTCTTGAAGAGCACCAACATCGTGCCGCTGTCTCTGATTGCCCAATTCGCTCGCATCGAATTACCCGGCGCACCAGTGGGCGCGGAGATTTTCATTGATGGCAAGGCGCGCGCGCTGGCTGACCAAAGTGGACGTGTCATCATTGATACCTTGGAACCAGGCGATCATACGCTGTCGGTGCGCCATCCTGAATACAACGATTACGTCACCCGGCTGGAAAAACTCGAAGCAGGCACGAGCATCAACTTGCCGCTCAACACGCTGTTGACCAAGGTCGCCAAACTCACGATTCAATCCCAGCCCAACGCCACTGTGCTGATTGATGGCGAATTCCAGGGCCGCGTCAATGCCAACGGCCAAGTGCAAATTGATTACCAACTCGCCCAGGCGGCTGAGCACACGATTGCCGTTGAATTGCCCGGCTATCACCCCTGGTCGCGCAAAGAAATGCTCACGCCCGGCCCGCGCAAGCTGGAAATCAAACTTGATCCGATTGTGACTTCGGCAGGCATTACGGATGGGTTTGCCAATCTGGCACAGTGGAATGCGCCCGCGACCTGGAAGATTGCCAGCGAGAAAAACAAAGAACTGGACACTAACAAACTGCAAGTCAGCGGCGCGACGCCGGGCATTTTGAAGGAGAAAACCTATCGCGATTTCGATGTCTCATTCACGGTCTGGCTGAAAGATGGCAAGGGCGCGAGTTGGGTCGTGCGCGCGGACAAGACCGGCCGCAGCTATTACCTCTTCCACCTGAGCGGGCCGCAAGCCGGCGAACTGAGGCCGCGCCGCCTCTACACCTACCGCGTGAGAGACGGCGTGACCAGCGAAGTCGAAACGCCCATTCCGCTCACGATTGAATTCAAAGAAAACGACAGCTACTACATCACGGTCAAGGTGCGCGGCAATCAGATCCAACACAAGCTGGCCGTAACCTCCACCGCCGACGAAGACAAAAGTGGCGCGAGTTACACCGACACCTCGAATGACAAAGACCTGTTTCTGTACGGCAGTTTCGGTTTTGTTTCGTTCAAAGGCGAGGTCTTCTTGGTGGACGATCTGTTGCTTGACCCCGTGAAAGAGTGAGGCGCAGTTTGAACAAAGCCACAACATTTGTCGTAATCTGACGCGGCGGCAAGCGCACCAATCATCAAGCGCTCGCTCCCTCCAACCATGAACACCAAAACCACTGAAAAACAGCGCCGCAAAGCAGCCGCAAGGCAAATGATGGAAGCGCGCGGCCAAGGCCCGGCCCCGCTTGCTACCTGGTTCAAACAACATCTGTCACGCCGCAGTTTCGGCAAAGGACTGGCCTGGACAGCGGCGCTCACGGCAGCGGGTCTGGCCGTGTATCAACTCACCGATAGCGACCCAGAAGTCACGCTGGATTCGCTCGAATTGCAGCGCAAATCCGGCTGGAACATCGGTTCGACCGACAAAGTCCTGGCCTTTGACGGCTCGGTTGCGGCAGACAGCCAAAGTAAATCGTGGTCGGCCTATGATCCCAATTATCTAATTTCGATCTATCAACCGCGCAGCGCCGCCTGGCAACCGTTCTTTGTGCCGACGTTGATTCAGTCGCTCGGCCAGACCTCGCTGCAAGCGCAGATGCGTCCGATCAGCACGCCGCAAATGGCTGATGCTTATGGCCGTGCGCAAGGCCTGCGCGAACTCATCAGCCAAGCGCAAAACGCCAATCAAACGCTGATCATCGCCGACCTGCCGGGCACGCAATCCGTCGCCCTGGGCGCGGCCCTGGCCGACACGGCGGAACTCGTGCCCGGCTTCGACAACTGGCCGCATCCGCTCGGCGTCGTCAAAGCGCACGAGACGCTCGGCGCGCTGGTCTATTACGCCAACGAAATCGCTGAGAAGAAAGCCAAGCTTAAAGAGAATGCGCCGGCAATGTTGCTGCTCGACAGCAACCGGTTGACGCCGTATCAGGACGAAGACACACAATTCGACAACCGCTTTCTGGCCAAGGTGCCGCCCGCCGATCAACTGAAACAGCGCGGCATTCAAAACATCCTGTATGTCGTCAAAGACGGTTCGCAGCAAAGCGAACTTGATGACCTCAACGACGATTTCGTCGAATGGCAAAAGCAAGGCATCGGTGTGCGTCTGTTGCGGCTGAGCGATTTCCAACCACTGGACGAGGAGATCGAAAAGAAAAACACCGATGGCACTGCCGCGCGCGTGGTCGAACGGCATTATTACTACGGTGGTAGCCCGCTGGCGCATTGGTGGTTTTACAGCCACTACTACTACACGCCCTATTCGTCACCGATGTATTATCGCGGTGGCGGTTACGTGCCGATGTCCAGGCCTACAGGGCCCGCCCCCAACTTCAATCCGCCCAGCTATCGCCCGGTGACGCGCCCAACGATGTTCAGCGCCGCCCGCGTCGGCGGGACGAGCGGTGCAGGCGTCGGCAAAGCGCGTCCGAGCGGCTTTGGCCGCACCAGCGTGCGCATGTCCGGCGGACAGGTAACGGGTGTGCGTTCCGGGCGGTCAGGTTCGTATGGGCGCGGGTTCGGCGGATTTTTTGGCGGCTGATCCGATTGCAGATTGCAGATTTCCCCACTGACCACCAATCACTGACCACTGACCACTGACAGTAATGCAACTTGCCATCTTCGACATAGACGGCACACTCACCCACAGCAACGAAATTGACAATCGCTGCTTCATCCAGGCGTTTGCCGATGAATTCGGTATCGTCACCAACTTTGCCGCGTGGCAGGATTGCCCGCACATCACCGACTCCGGCTTGACCCATTTCATCCTGTCGCGACATTTCGGTCGCGAACCGTTGCCAGCCGAATTCGCGCGCATCGAACAAAGATTTATGCGATTGCTGACCGAGGCCGTCAGCGGGGAACCGGATGCGCTGCCGCCTTTGCCCGGAGCCAGCGCGGCGCTTGAACGGCTGCAACGCGAAGCCAGTTGGGCCGTCGCCATCGCCACCGGTTGCTGGGCGGCTTCGGCACAGTTCAAACTGCGCCACGCACAGATCAATTGCGTGGGCATCCCGACCGCCACTGCCGATGTGCATCACGCACGCGAAGCGATTTTGAGCGATGCCTTGTTGCAGGCCGAATCGTTTTATCAAACCGTCTTTGACCGTGTGGTTTACCTTGGCGATGCGCTGTGGGATGTGCGCACGACGCGCAATTTGAACTGGCCGTTTATCGGCGTTGGCGCAGCTAGACGCGCCGAGGTATTGCGCAACGCAGGTGCATCGCACATCATTTCCGACTTCACCGATTACGCAGCTTTGCTCGACTCACTCAGGGAGGCACAGGTTCCGCAATGATCATTCCCGTTTTTTTAATGGCTACCGGCTTGTTTCTGGTGCTGCTGTTTGTGCTCGCCATTCTTTTCAGTGGTGGCATTTATATGGCGCTGAGTTCGGCGGACAACAAACAGCTCAACGCGGGCCGCCGCAACTTTCTGGGCGGACGCAAAGAGGAAGACCACGCGCTTTTCTTCGGCATCCAGATCGTCATTCAGACCTTCGGCAATGACCAGTTGCGCGCCCGCCTCGCCCAATTGATCGAAACTGAAGGCAACGACGCACAAGGCAAACGCCGCTTCATGAAAGCGGTCGCGAGTCTCTTGCTCGAAAACCAATACGCCTGGGAATACGGCTTCTGGGACTATTACGACGAGGCGGGCAAGGCCATCAGCACCTTTAACCAGTGGCGCAACGAGATCGAAGCCTCGATGGCGACCGAGCCGGACGAGATGGGCAGCGAAATTGACCGCAGTCAACGTTTCTCTGACCAGAAAGAATTCATGATCGTCACGCTGATGATGTTGATTGATAACCAGCCTGTGCCCGTCGCCGATGACGTCGGTGATTACCAGTTCCGCCCGACGTACCAGCAACTCTTCGACCCTTTCCAGGCCGTTATTGAGAACGTCGCCGAAAGCGATTACTGGAAGCCTACGACCTTCGCCAACCTGCTCGAAGGCTTGCGTGCCCTCGACCCGCGCGGGATCGAACGCGATGGCATTTATGTCTATCCCGGCACGTCACAAGACGGTTTGTCCACGATGGATTTGCTGGGCGAAGAAGGGTGGAAGTATCTGACCGACCACAACATTCGCCCCTGACTGTCCAAGACGCTGACAAGTTGCCGAATGCGTTTGTGAAGACGAACAGTGAACGGTATCTTTTCTCAGGCAGATTTACCCAGTAACAGCTTTGGCAAAATTGGCGTCCAATCAGGTGCGCGCGCTATTCGACTGAGTTTTTTATGACCGAGCTACAAACGCATCAAAGGCAGACGATGGATTTTCAAGCCGTCTTGGCGTCTCCCGTGCTGTGTTACGAAGAGGGGTTGGACTACTTCGAGGGTAAAGGGATGCTGAACGAAACGCTGAGAAAACTGACGGATGATTTGGAAGCCCACGGAATTGATTACGTCGTAATCGGCGCCGTAGCACTAAATCAGCACGGTTATCAACGCTTCACCAGCGACATTGACCTGTTGATGACGAAAGAAGGACTGGAGAAATTTCGCCAGGAACTGGTGGGTTTGGGTTATGCAGCCAAATTCAGCGGCGCGAAAAAAACCTTCCGTGACACCACCAGAAATGTGCCGATTGAAATCATCACCAGTGGCGAGTATCCCGGCGATGGCGAAGTCAAACCGCTCAGTTTTCCCAAGCCGGAGGAAGCCAGCGTGCTGATCAATGGAGTCAAAACGCTGACGCTGGAAATGCTAATCAGTCTCAAACTTGCTTCCGGTATGACCAATCTGCAACGGCAAAAAGATTTGGTGGACGTGGCGGAGTTAATCAAACGCAAAGCCCTCGGACTGCCTTTTGTCGCCAAACTGCACCCCTACGTACACGCGAAATTTCAGGAATTACTACGGGTGGAAATGTTCAGCCAAACCTACTTCAGACAACTGTGCGAAGAAGCCAAAAAGAGCCTGCCGCATCTGGATGAAACTGCCGGTTTGGAATCGAGGCGCGCGCAAGCGCTCGAACATTTGAAGCAAAAAGTAGTGGAAAGCTGTGGACTCCAACAGGGCTTTGGCTTTCGCGACAGCACCCAACTACCGCGCTCAATGCAATTGGTCTATGAAATCGCCGACATCGTGAACTTCTACCGCGTACAGTATCAACCTAGCGCTAGCTTTTATATCGTCGAGTCTCTGATTCAAGAGTATCTACGTGAGACAACTTACGAGGAGGAATAAAGAGGTCTTATGCTTCACATCCCAATCCTGCGCCACGGCGCGCCCTACACTAGCGTAGACAAACAGCGCGTCCCGCATTACCGCACACGCGAAACCTTCGTCGAAATCAGCCAGGCCAATGCCGGGCTAATTCGCCGCGACCTGCTCGATCAACACCAGATGCGCGCGGCCTTGACGCAATTCACCACCGCGCAATTGCTGGCAATGTGCAAACAAGCAGGCGAATACTACCTGAACGGCACGCTGCCCGTCGGCGACCAGGAACAGACGCCGGAAGATTACGTGCGCCAACTCTCGGCCACGACCGGCATGCCGCACGTGCTGGTGCGCAAAAACATGAAAAAGATTTACGGCGCACTGGCCAAGATGGAAAGCATGCTTGCCGGACTGACACGCGGCCTCGACACGCGCATCCTCGACGATGGCTTCGGCATGCACGAAGGCCACGCCGTCAGCTTCTTCCCGCGCACGGATACGCTGGGCGTGATTTTGCCGAGCAATTCACCAGGCGTGCATTCGTTGTGGGTGCCCGCCATCGCGCTCAAAACCGCGCTCGTGCTCAAACCCGGCAGCAGTGAACCCTGGTCGCCTTATCGCATCGTGCAAGCGATGATCAAGGCGGGCGTGCCGAAAGAAGCGTTCGGCTATTACCCGGCAGATCACGGCGGCGCGGGCGCAATCCTGCAAACCTGCGGACGCGGCATGTTCTTCGGCGATTCGTCCTCGGTTGGGAAATACGCCAACGACGCGCGCATCGAATTGCATGGCACCGGCTACAGCAAAGTCGTGCTCGGCGACGATGTCGTGGACGATTGGGAAAAGTATCTGGATGTGATGGTCGCTTCGATCACCGAAAACGGCGGGCGTTCGTGCATCAACGCTTCCGGTGTCTGGGTCACGCGCCACGGCAAGGAAATCGCCCAAGCGCTGGCCGAACGCGTCGCGCAAATCGTCCCGCGCGCCGAAGACGATGAAAAGGCCCTGCTCGCGCCTTTCTCCAATCCCGATGTCGCCCGGCGCGTTTCGGCGATTGTGGACAGCGGCTTGCGCGAAGCAGGCGCGGAAGACCTGACGGAAAAGCTGCGCGGCCCGCGTTTGGTCGAATGGGAAGGCTCGACGTATTTGCTGCCGACCATCGTGCATTGCGACAGCGCCGAACATCCGCTGGCGAATCGCGAATTCCTCTTCCCCTTCGCCAGCGTCGTCGAAGTCAAACCCGCAGAGATGCCGCGCGCCTTTGGCCCCTCGCTGGTCGTTTCGGCAATCACCAAAGACCCGGCGCTGATCGAACGCCTCGTCAATTCACCCCACGTAGACCGCCTGAACATCGGCGCGATCCCCACGATGCAAATCGCCTGGGATCAGCCGCACGAAGGCAATTTGTTTGAGCATCTATATGCGCGGCGGGCATTCCAACGCGCGGCTGCTGCATAAAGATTAGCCACAGAGGCACAGAGGCACGGAGCGAAAACCAGGAAGAGGGAGAAGTCCGAATGGATGCGATCAATCAATTGACCGAGCGGATTATTGGTTGTGCGATTGAAGTGCATAAAACGCTTGGGCCGGGCTTGCTCGAAGCGATGTATGAAGAAGCACTTTGCATTGAACTGACAGATAGCGGATTAAGGTACCAACGGCAGGTTGCGATCCCTGCTTTGTATAAAGGCAGGAAGGTTGGCGAATATCGCATTGACCTGTTGGTTGAAGACGCCGTCATCGTCGAGTTGAAAAGCGTTGAGCGTTTCGATCCGGTTTTTGAAGCACAGATCCTGACCTATCCCTGAGTCACCGGAAAGAAAGTTGGCCTTCTTATCAATTTCAACTCTCGCCTGTTAACCAGTGGAGTCAAAAGATTCGCTCTCTAACTCTTCTCTCTTGCTCCGTGTCTCTGTGCCTCTGTGGCAAAACCAGTTATGCGAATTCTCTATTTCACCGCCGGAGCCGCGGGGATGTATTGCGGCAGTTGCTTGCGCGACAACGCGCTCGCGACCGAGCTATTGCGGCAGGGTCACGACGTGATGCTCGTGCCGCTTTACACGCCAACGCGCACTGACGAGCCGAATGTCAGCCAGGAGAAAGTCCTGTTCGGCGGTATCAGCGTCTATCTCGAACAGCATTCGGCCCTCTTTCGCCACAGCCCGCGCTGGCTGGACAAGCTGTGGGATTCGCAATTCGCGCTCAGACAAGCCGCCAAAAGCTCCATTCCCGTAGACCCGCAGGCCTTGGGCGAATTGACCGTTTCGATGTTGCAGGGCGAGGACGGCCATCAGCGCAAAGAGGTCTTCAAGCTGCTCGACTGGCTGAAAACGCAGCCGCCATTCGATGTCGTAGATTTGCAAAATTCGATGCTCAGCGGGCTGGCGAAACCGATCAAGGAAGCCTTGCGCGTGCCGCTCTGTTGCACCTTGCAAGGCGAAGACTTTTTCATCAACGGCTTGCGCGAACCGTACCGCAGCCAGGCGTTGGCGCTGATTCGTGAGAACGCACAGCACATTGACTGCTTCATCGCGGTCAGCCAGTTCGCCGCGACGATGATGGCGGAGTTGCTGCACATCCCGCGCGAGAAAATCAAAGTCGTGCCGCTTGGCCTCAATCTCAAAGACTATACTTGCTGCCAACCGCCCGAACATTGGCCGCGTCACGAACCGCTGACCATCGGTTATTTCGCCCGTATCGCACCGGAAAAAGGCTTGCACCTGCTGGCCGATGCCTATATTCAGTTGCGCCAGCGCGACGGCTTTCCTGCCGCGCAGTTGGAAGCCGCCGGGTATCTCGCACCTGAACATCATGGCTATCTGCGCGAGATCGAAGCCAAGTTACAAGCCGCCGGGTACGGCGCGGAGTTCCGCTATCACGGCACGCTCGAACGCGAAGACAAGTTGCGCTTCCTGCAAAGCATTGACGTGTTCTCGATGCCGACGACCTTTGACGAATCGAAGGGCCTGCCCGTGCTGGAAGCCTTCGCCAACGGCGTCCCTGTCGTGCAACCCCGGCGCGGCTCGTTTGTCGAAATGATCGAAACCACCGGCGGCGGGCTGTTGTGCGAAGCGGACAACGCGGCGAGCCTGGCCGACCAGCTTCACGAACTCTGGCGCAACCCCGAACAGGCGCGCGATCTGGCGCGGCGCGGCTTCGCGGGCGTGCGCGAACATTATTCAGTCGAACGCATGGCCGAACGCGCCGTCAGTGTGTACAGCTTGTTGAATATGGTGGATGCGCCTATGCCGCGTTCGGGTTCAGCGATTGAATACGCTTAGAGCGACTGAGATTAGTCGGTTGTGCGTTAAGACTCTTATGCGGTTAGCAACCGCCTCATTCAGTGCTATCCTGACGCTGGAGGTGAACAATGACTTTGATACTTGAGGCCATCTATGACGGAAACGTATTGCGCCCGGTTCAGCCGCTGGATTTGAAGCCCAACACCCGGCTGCGGATTACAGTTGAAACGAAAGAACCGGAGCCAAAAGTTAGACGCTCGTTTCTGCAAACAGCCCGTTCACTGGAACTAGACGGCCCCGCCGACTGGTCAGCCAGAATCGAGGAGTATCTTTATGGGGATGACGCTGACGCCGCGAAGTAAGGTCTTTCTCGATACTGCCTACGCCATCGCCTTGTCGTCTCCGAAAGACGAACACCACGAACGAGCATTGCGGTTGGCAGAAGAGATTGAAGCTGCGCGCGTAAGGCTGATTACCACGAGGGCAGTGATCTTGGAAATCGGAAACGCTTTAGCTAGACAACGCCATCGCGCGGCAGCCATTGAGTTGCTAGAGTCGCTTGAGTTTGACCCTGACGTTGAGATCGTCCCTGCCACAGAAGAACTCAGCGGGCAGGCCTTTGAACTTTATCGCACGCGGCCTGATAAAGAATGGGGACTGACGGATTGCATGTCATTCGTGGTCATGTGGGAACAGGGGATAACAGCCGCGCTCACCACTGACAAACATTTTGTGCAAGCGGGCTTTGAAGCATTGCTCCAATAACTCGAAAACAATAGCTGGACGATGCGCTTGCCAGGTTGAAGACGGTGCTGGACACGGGCACGGCACGAAGTACGTTATGGTCGCGTGCTGAGTCCAGCAGGCGCGCGGCTTTCGATTCGCACGGTTTGGATTATCGAAGCGCCTGACGAGCGGCCACGCTTTGTCACCGCATTCCCGCATTGAGGTAACACTATGATACGAGAACTCGATTCCGTTGTACTGACCCACGATTTTCAGGAGCATGGCTTGGCGGCGGGCGAGGTGGGCGCGGTCGTGCATTGTTATGCGAATGGCCCGATGTATGAAGTGGAGTTTGTTTCCGGCTCAGGCCACACGGTTGCGCTGGTCACCGTGAATGAAACTAACATTCGCCAAATTCAAGCCCGCGAAATTTTACATGTGCGTGCGCTGGCGGCGTAGGCTAAAGACATTTGACTTGACTGAAATGGCACCGTGCAACGATGTGTTGGCGAAATTGGAGACGGAGCTAGATACGGACGCGGCACGATGGAATCAATCGAGTGGCCTGCAAGTGAATAAGGAACCCCTATGAGAAAAATTCACCCACTATTGGCAATTACTTTTTTGCTCTTACTTGCATTTAATGCAGTTGCACAAAGCAACTCAAAAGTTGATGGGACGATTGTCGAGCAGGTACCTTGCTCTCCCTATCAACCTGCGACTTATGAGCAATACGTTGAAGCGGCAAAACGTAGGCAGCTTGAAGACGTAGAAGCGGCAAAGGAAGAAGGATTTCAAACGGATGCCTCCAAGAACAGTCCTCCAGTGCTAATGCAAAGAGATGAGTTTGCGAAGCGCAAAGCTTACCCTGGTTTTGAATGTCACCGTATCAAGTACACGAGTGACGGTTTAATAGTAGCTGGATTCATCTGGAAACCTAAGGATACTGAAGGGAAAAAACTCCCGCTTATTATTTTCAACCGAGGCGGTAATCGTGAATTTGGCAAACTAACTCCCTGGATGCGATCGGGCTTTTATGAATATCTAGCCAACGGCTTTGTGGTTATTGGGTCGCAATATCGCGGCAATGATGGAGGCGAAGGCAAGGAAGAAATGGGAGGAGCGGACATACGCGACGTGCAGCACCTGATTCCCTTGGCGCAATCACTCGGCTACGTGGATATGAGGAATATTTTCCTTTTCGGTTGGTCACGAGGCGGAATGATGAGCCTGCTGGCACTCAAGAACAACCTGCCTGTCAACGCAGCAGCCATCGGTGGAGCCTGGACTGATCTGGTGTTAGAAGGAAAGCGTCGCCCATTGTTAGTTAAAGAGGATTGGAAAGAACTGATCCCGAATTTCAGTGAACAGAGTGAGGAAGCACTGCATGAGCGTTCAGCCGTGTATTGGCCCGAAAAGATCAATGTGCCACTGCTCATTTTGCATGGTGGTGCAGATTGGCGATCTGACACAGGTGGTAATGCACTTGCACTCGCACAAAAGCTACAGGGGCTCGGCAAAACTTACGAATTGATTATCTATGCTAACGACAATCACGGGCTATCATTCAATAGTGCCGATGCTGACAGGCGCATCATCGCTTGGTTCAAACGCCACATGAAATAGGTTCATAAAGTCGCACGTCACGGACTGCGTCAACGGGTAGTTTCACCGGTTTCGATTTTATCGAGAGCAATCGGGCGAATGTGGTCTTTCATTCTTGATGAAAAGTAGTACGTCATTCGCGGCAGTTTCCGCCGGAAGTGAGGCAAACTGTGGTGAAGAAATAGTTAGCGGCGCTGAAAGCAGCTTAACTTATGACCATTCCTAAAAAGGATGCCAGCCATCAGATTTACCAAGCGCGCATCAACCGCGTCATTGACCACATCACCGAAAACCTGGCCGAAGAGCTTTCGCTCAGCCAGTTGGCCGCCGTCGCCAACTTCTCTGAGTTCCACTTTCATCGTGTCTTTCGCGCGCTGATGAACGAATCGCTTAACGAATTCATCACGCGCTTGCGAGTGGAAAAAGCTGTGCGGCTGTTGCGCTATCAACCGCGTTACACATTGACTGACATCGCGGTCGAATGCGGGTTCAATTCGCTTTCCAATTTCTCGCGCACGTTCAAAAAACAGTGCGGTGTCAGTCCTGGCAAGATCGAACTTGAAGCCTTCCTCAAAAACAGCAAGATTGGTCAAACTGCCGTGCTCGACCCGCGCTACTATCTGCAAGCCTTTCCAGCGGACGAATTGGGGATGGATTTTCCGGTGCGCATTGTGCCCACGGCGGCGTTGCGTGTGGCATACATCCGCTGTTTCGGTCTGTATCTCGACCCGCAAAAAGGGATGGATGCGTATGCGCGTTTGATGATTTGGGCACGCGCCAATGACTTGCTCAAACCAGACACTTTGGTTATCGGGATGTCGCCGGATAACCCGGAAATTACGCCGCTGGAAAAGTGCCGTTACGACCTATGTTTGACGGTCGGCGAACAGGTGAGAGCAGCAGGCGAGGTCAACATTACGACGATTCCGGCGACGACTTACGCGTTGCATCATTGCGTAGGCGACATCCACAAAGTCGGGCAAGCCTGGAATTACTTTTTCAAAGTGTGGCTGCCCGCCAGCGGCTATCAACCCGCCGATCAACCGGCGATGGAAATTTTCCTGAAACTGCCGGAAGAAATCGGCTGGACGAGTTTTGACATTGAATGTTGCGTGCCGATTCAGGCACTGAGGTAATGCGATGAAATCTGTTTACACCATAACCGCAGGGCGTTTGTGCAGCCTGCTTTTGCTGGCAATGCTGGCGGGCGCCCTGTCGTGCTTGTGGTTGCGTGGCTTGCCCGCCACTGCCCAAAACACCAAGAACATCCAAACGCCAAATGGGCCACCAAAGGAGAAACGTATGGAACTCGGCAACTTTTCAGTGAGTTTGACGGTGAAGGACATCAAGGCCTCAAAAGACTTTTACGGGAAGCTCGGTTTCAAGGTCTTCATGGGAAACATTGCCCAGAACTGGCTGATCCTGAAGAACGGAAACCACGTGATCGGGCTTTTCCAAGGGGTGTTCGAGCGGAATACGCTAACCTTCAACCCGGGCTGGGACAGCAATGCCCAGAAGCTGGAAACGTTCACCGATGTGCGCGAATTGCAGAAGCAGTTGAAGGCGCAAGGCGTAAAGCTCGTGACCGAGGCAGACGAGAAAACGACGGGTCCCGCCAGTTTTATGGTTATGGATCCCGACGGCAACCCAATCCTGATTGATCAACACGTTTGAGAGGTAAAGCGATGAAATCTGTTTACACTCTAACCACACGGCGCTTGTGCGGCTTGCTGTTGCTCGCAATGCTGGCGGGCGCGCTACCGTTCCTACTTTTGCGCGGCTGGCCCACCGCCGCGCAAAACACCCAAACCACCCAAACACCAAATGGGCCACCAAAGGAGAAAGCAAAGATGGGACGACCCGTAGTTCATTTTGAAATCGGCTGCCGTGACAGCGCGGCCACGCAAGCGTTTTACAGCAAGCTCTTCGATTGGGACATTACTGCGGCTGGCCCCGCCGCCACTATCAATACCGGCGGCACGGGCGGCATCAACGGCCACATCACCGCCCTCGGCCACGAGCCCCACAATTACGTCACGGTTTATGTACAGGTGGATGACATCCAAGCCCATCTGGACAAGGCCAAGGCCTTGGGCGGCAAAGTGCTCGTCCCGCCAGTGCCCATTCCGACCGGCAAATTCGCTTGGCTGTCCGACCCCGAAGGCAACCTCATCGGATTGCTGCAACCCAAGCAATAGCCAATGGTGGCGCGGTCATCACGGCCGCGCCACCAATCCAAATACTGCCTGCCCCGCCGCTCGCCAAGTCAGCCGCAAACCAGTACACTAAAACTCCAAACACGCACCATTTTGGAGGACTTCTCTTTGCTGGAAATCACGCACTTGTCGAAAGAATACGCGACACCACGCGGCGCGCTGCCGATTCTCAACGATGTCAATTTGCACTTTCAACGCGGCGACGCCGTCGCGATCATGGGACCATCCGGCAGCGGCAAAAGCACGCTGCTCTACATCCTGGGCGCGCTTGATCAACCTTCCGACGGCAGCGTTTCGCTCGACGGTCAAGACCCGTTTACGCTGAATGAAAAGCAGCAGGCTACCTTCCGCAATCAAAAGATCGGCTTCATCTTTCAAGATCACTGTCTGCTGCCGCAATTGAGCGTGCTCGAAAACGTGCTCGCCCCGACGCTGGTGGCCGACAAGTCGGACAACTATGTTGAACGCGCCAAACAATTGCTGGCGTCGGTCGGCCTGTCAGAACGCCTGACGCATCGCCCGGCGGAATTGTCCGGCGGCGAGAAACAACGCGTGGCGATTGCGCGCGCGCTGATTCAGCAACCGCTGCTGCTGTTGTGCGACGAACCGACCGGCAATCTGGATCGCGCTGCGGCAGAGAACGTCGCGGCGCTGCTGCTCGATTTGCATCGGCAACAACAGACCATTCTGATCGTCGTCACGCACAGCGCCGAGTTGGCGGCCAGGTTTCCGCAACGCTTTGAATTGTTCGAGCAACAACTCGTAAAACAGTAATCGAGCCAATTGATAGTTGACAGTTGATAATTGATAGTTGGGCTGTCAATCGGAATCTCAAACTACGCACCAACTATCAACTATCAATTGCCATGACTTTCTCGACCCTCGCCCAACGCAATCTCACACATTACTGGCGCACAAATCTCGCCGTCATTCTGGGCGTAGCCACTGCCGTCGCCGTACTCGCCGGAGCCTTGTTGGTCGGCGATTCCGTGCGCTTGAGCTTGCGCGCACTGGCGCTGCAACGCTTGGGCAAGACCGATCTGGTCATCGCCGGGAACACTTTCTTCCGCGCCCAACTCGCCGCCGATTTGCACGCTGCACCTGAATTCGCCGCCAACTTCCAAGCCGTCTGCCCGCTCATCGCCATGCCCGGCGTCGTCACCAACGATGCCAACAACACACGCGCGGGCAATGTGGCGATTTACGGCGTAGACGAACGTTTCTGGCAATTTCACGGCGTGGACAAAAAGTTCGCCGACGACAGCGATGTCTTCATCAGCCCGGGCCTCGCACGTGAACTCAACGCCAAGCCCGAAGACACGCTGGTGATTCGCATCGAAAAGCCTTCGGCCATTCCGCTCGAATCGCTGCACGGGCGCAAGGACGAAGCCGGACGCACGCTGCGATTGACCATGCGCGAAGTGCTGCCCGCCGCGCAGATGGGCGAATTCGCGCTGCGGCCACAACAAGGCGCGGTACACGCGATCTTTGTCCCGCTGGGTAAGCTGCAACGGAATTTGGAGCAGGAAGGCAAAGCCAATTCGATTTTGCTGGCGGCGAAAGCAGCGAATGAACAGACGACACAACAGGCTGAGCGGCTGTTGCAAAACACGTTCACGTTGGCTGATTTAGGGTTGAAACTGCGGGTGCTAGAAACACAACACTGCATCGCATTGGAAAGTGATAGCGGTGTCATTACTGATGTAATTACGGATGTAACAAAATCTCTCGAACAAAAACTTCAACTGGACAGAACAGAGGTCTTAACATACTTAGCCAATGATCTTAGATTTGGTAATAACGCAGTTCCATACTCGTTAATAACATCGCTTAGCCGAAAAAGCTTCTTGGAGCTTTCTCCTCATTTAGCAGAGCTTATAGGTAAGGATTCCGTTGCGTTGTACTATCAAGACAAATCTTCTACTTCAAAGCGCGTGGGTTTATTTGGGGGCGGCATCCCGAAGGGTAAATTTATTGATGAATCCGCACTCCCAGCAATTGTCCTTAATGAATGGGTAGCGGCTGATCTAGGAGCTAACCGCGGTGATGTAATTGAACTTGATTACTATCTCTGGCAAGAAGGCGGAACGCTCAGCACGCAAACAGCTAGATTCGAAATAGCTGACATCGTTCCATTACAAGGCGCAGCCAATGACCGCAATTACGCGCCCGATTATCCGGGCATCACCGATGCTGATAGCTTGTCTGATTGGGATCCGCCGTTCCCGCTTGATTTGAAACGTGTGCGACCGAAAGACGAAGAGTATTGGCGGCAATATCGCACCACGCCAAAAGCCTTTATTCAAATACGCGATGGGCAAAAGCTGTGGGCCACGCGCTACGGCAAACTAACTTCGATTAGGTTTCAAGAGACACCGCCCGCAAACATTGCGTTGCCGGTGGTGCAACTTGATTTTGAAAAAGCTCTACGAGCAGCGTTGAATCCATTGCAAAACGGCTTGAGCGTCCTCTCTGTCAAAACGCAAAGCCTGCAAGCCGCGCAAGGCGCGACCGACTTTGGCGAATACTTCAGCTACTTCAGCTTCTTCGTCATCGTCGCCGCGCTGTTATTGGCGAGCCTGTTTTTCAAGCTCGGCATCGAACAACGCTTGCGCGAGATCGGTTTGCTGCGCGCGCTCGGCTATTCGCTCAACCAGATTCGCGGATTGTTCCTGCGCGAAGGCTTCCTGCTGGCCGCGTTGGGCAGCTTGTTGGGCGTGCTCGGCGCGCTGGCCTTTGGCTGGCTGATGATGCTGGGACTGCGCACGTGGTGGGTCGGCGCGGTCGGCACGACGCTGCTGGAATTGCACGTCACGCCGCGTGCGTTGCTGATCGGCTTGCTGGCGGGCATCGTCATTGCATTGGCCGTCATTGCGTGGACGTTGCGGTCACTTACCACCATCGCCCCACGCAACTTGCTTTCTGGCACACTGGAAACAGCCGAGCACGTGGCAGACGGTGTTCAGAGTTCCGCCTTTAGGCGGCGGCTCGCAAAGCGAGCCAAACCGCCTAAAGGCGGAACTCTGAACACCGTGTTGCGCGGCAAGCTTTGGGCCGTCATTTTCGCAGTGCTCGGCACCCTCTTGCTAGGCGCATCCATCGCCAAAGTGCTCGGGCAGGCGGGCGGCTTTTTCGGCGCGGGCACGTGTTTGCTGATCGCGGCGCTGTGCGGTTGGTCGGTGTGGTTGCGCAATGAGCGGCGCGCAACCATTCACGGACAAGGGCTATCTGCCATCGCGCAACTCGGCTTTCGCAATGCCAGTGTGCGCGCGGGCCGCAGCGTGCTGTGCATCGCGCTGATCGCGGCGGCGGCGTTCAGCATCGTTTCGGTGGACGCCTTTCGCCGCGACGGTCATGCCGATGTGAGCGACAAAGCTTCGGGCACGGGCGGTTTTCCATTGTTGGCCGAAAGCCTGCTGCCCATCGTGCGTGACGTGAATAGCGAACAGGGACGCGAGGAATTGAACCTGAGCGATGACGCTTTGCGTGACGTGAAGTTCACCCGCTTTCGTTTGCGCCCAGGCGATGATGCGAGTTGTTTGAATCTGTATGCGCCACGCAATCCGCGCATTTTGGGCGCGCCGGACGAGTTCATCCAAGCCGGGCGGTTTTCATTTCAAAGCTCGCTGGCAAACAGCGCAGCCGAAAAAGCCAACCCCTGGCTCTTGCTCAATCAAACTATTGAACACGCTGCTAATCCGCAATCCGCAATCCGCAATCCGCAATCCGCAATCCCGGTGATTGCGGATGCCAATTCGATGACCTATGTGCTTCACAAAGCGTTGGGCGACGAGATCGAAATCAATGACGACAGCGGTCAACGGGTCAAGTTAAAGCTGGTCGCTGCGCTCAGCGACAGCCTCTTGCAAGGCGAGTTGCTGATGTCCGAAGCCAATTTCAAACGCCTCTTCCCCGGCATCCCCGGCCAACGCTTCTTCCTGATTGACACGGCCAAACCAAACGAAGTCAGCGCCAAACTGGAAGAACGCCTCGGCGATTACGGCTTCGACGTGCAGGACGCCGCAGCCAAGCTGGCCAGCTTTCACCAAGTCGAAAACACTTTCCTTTCGACCTTCCAAGCGTTGGGCGCGCTCGGTCTGTTGCTGGGCACGATTGGGCTAGCAGCAGTGCTCTTGCGCAATGTGTTGGAGCGGCGGCGCGAACTGGCGTTGCTGCGGGCAACTGGCTATCAGCCGCAACATCTGGCTTGGTTGGTGCTGGCTGAAAATGTCTTGCTATTGGGCTGCGGTCTGTTGACCGGCGTCGTTTGTGCGCTGGTGGCGATTGCCCCGGCGTTTGTGGCACGCGGCGGGCACGTGTCGGTCGTTTCGTTGGGCTTGTTGTTGCTAGGCGTGCTAGTGACGGGGTTGGCAGCGTCGTTGATTGCGGTGCGCGCGGTGTTGCACGCGCCGTTGTTGGCGGCGTTGCGCAGCGAATAGCTTTTTCGGAACCGGCTGCCCACTTATTCAACCAAGCGGACTGCCCGTTTCTCACGCGCACTGACGATAGCTGTTTCGACAATCTGTTGGCCGAGGCGGCTCAGCGCAGGAGTGAGCGGCCCCAGCAACGGCGCACCCGTTGTTAGATGATGCAGCAGGTGTTCAATCGGATTGCTGTGCGGTGCGGCCAGCGTGTCTACAGACACTTCGTATCCGGCAGGCGCTTGTTTGGTCTGCACGCGGATGGTGGTCTCGCTGTCATAACTGCTGAGCGTACCGGCGCTGCCGACGATGACGAAGCCGCATTTGGGTTGCGGCTGATGCGTCCAGGGGTCGGTGAACGTGCCCCAGCGTGTCTCGAATTTCGAGAGGCCCGTGGCGTAGCGCGCAATCGTGAGGCTGTGTTCGTCTACCTCTAAGCCCGCCGGTTCATCTACGACCGCAGTCACTTCTAGCGGCACCGCGCCGTTGTGAAACCAGGTGCCCAGTGTCACGCCGTAACCCAGATAATCGCGCAACGAACCACCGCCGCTGGCCCAGGCGTAGAACCAACTGTGCGGTTTGCGGCGTTGGACTTCCTCGGCGCTAACTTCGACCTTATCAGCGCCGTGATAGAGCGGCCCGCGATTGCCGCCGTAATAATGAACCTCGCGCACATCACCGATCAACCCTTCGCCGAGCAAGCGTTGCGCCGTGCGATGCGGCGGTGACCACACCATCGGCCAGTTGATCATCAGTGTCCGCCCCGTCGCCGCCAGCGCCCGCATCATTGCATCGGCATCCGCCAACGAAGCCGCCATCGGTTTTTCAACCAACAGGTGCACGCCGTAAGGCGCGAGTGCTTCGACGTATTCGGCGTGCCGCGCCGGGGCCGGGCAAAGGATTACAACATCGGGTTTAGTGGTTTCCACACAGGCGCGGTAATCGGTGAACAGGCGTTCGCCGGGCACGTTGAAATTGTGGGCGGCGTCTTGCATCCGCGCGGGGTCTTCATCGCAAAGTCCGACGATTTCTGCCTGTGGATGGTTGAAGGCGTAGCGCAGCAGGTCGCCCATGTGAAAGTGGTCGAATTTGATGCCGGCAATTTTCATAAGCGTAATTTTCAGGCGTTGTTGGTGCGGCAAATTATCGCCGCTGTGCTGCGAAAGACAAGTTGTTGATGGTATGCTAACGCTTACTTGAACCAGTGATTTTCTGCTCTTCCCTTTTATGCAAGGAGACCGCTTAATGGCTTTGTTCAAAAGACTCGCGCTCGTATTTTTCTTATTCACAAGCATTCTCAGTTTGGCTCACTCAGCATCCGCTCAGGACTTCCCGCAATGGCGCGGCCCCAATCGTGACGGCGTCGTGACCGGCTTCACGGCCCCGGCCACTTGGCCCGCACAGTTAAAACAACGCTGGAAAATTCAAGCCGGAGCCGGGCACGCTTCGCCCATTGTTGTGGGTCAACGTGTTTACCTGCTTTCCCGCGTAGACGACAACGAAGTCGTGCGTGCGGTTGACCTCAACACGGGCAAACAGCTTTGGCAGGACAGCTATTCCGTCGCCTATCAGATGAATCCGGCGGCGATGGGCCACGGCAAAGGCCCGAAATCTACGCCGACAGTCAGCAATGGCAAGCTTTATACCTTTGGCATCACCGGCACGTTGTCAGCTTATGATGCAGGGACGGGCAAGGTGCTCTGGCGCAGAGAATACAAACCGCAGTTCAAGAACCTGGAACCGGATTTCGGCACCGCAATGTCGCCTCTGGTGGATCGCGGCGTACTTTACGTTCACGCGGGCGGCAGCAATAACGGGGCGTTGCTGGCCTTGGACGCTAACACTGGCGCTGAGAAATGGCGCTGGGCGGGTGATGGACCGGGCTATGCTTCGCCGATTGCGGTGGATGCGCTCGGCAAACACTTGATCGTTACGCAATCACAACAAAACATCATTGGCGTGCTGGCCGACAACGGCACGCTGTTGTGGAAGATTCCTTTTGAAACGCAGTACGTTCAGAACATCGTCACTCCGCTGCAATACAAAGACCTGCTGATCTTTTCCGGCATAGACAAAGGCGTCTTTGCCATCCGCCTTGTTTATAACAACGAGAAATGGACGACTGAGCAGGTGTGGCTGAACAAGGAAGTCTCGCTGTATATGAATTCGCCCGTGCTCGTCGGTGATGTACTGGTCGGCCTCTCGCACAAGAACAAAGGCCAATACTTCTGCCTTGATCCCAACACCGGCAAAACACTCTGGACGAGCGATCCGCGCCAAGGCGAAAACGCTGCCCTACTCACGGCGGGCGGTTTGGTTTACGCGCTCGACACCGACGCCAATCTGAAAATTTCCCGCGCCAGCGCCAAAGGCTTGCAGGAACTGAAGCGCTATAACGCCGCCAGCAGTGCGACTTGGGCGCACCCGGCCTTGACGGGCAAATTTGTCGTCGTGAAGGATGCTGGAACTTTGGCAGCCTGGGCAGTTGAGTAGGTCAAAGATAAACGCTCCATATCAACCATTGTCCGTGTAGCCGCGAACCAATTCGCGACTACACGGAAGGCGCCGTTCAGAGCGAATTCCCCGGCTTCAAAGTCCTCGGCTTACGGAAGGAAACTTCAACATGAATCTATTCGTGCTCACAGCGGTTGTTGTCGTCATCGCTATGCTAGGGCTTTGGCTGCTCAGCCTGCGGCTTAAAGATGCGAGCATCGTAGACATTTTCTGGGGCCTAGGCTTTGTGCTGATCGCGTGGACTTCGTTTGCGCTGGGTTACGGCTATCGCCCGCGCAGGCTGTTGCTGTGCTCGCTGGTGACGATCTGGGGTGTGCGGCTGGCGCTGCATCTATGGCGGCGCAATCACGGGCGGCCCGAAGATTACCGCTACGCCGCGATGCGCAAACGCCACGGCGCACAATTCAAATGGGTGAGCCTGGGCTTGGTGTTCGGCTTGCAAGGCCTGTTGATGTGGCTCATCTCGCTGCCGCTGCAACTGGCGCAACAAGCGATTCTGCCGTGGGAATTAACCTGGCTGGATTGGCTGGCCGTAGGCGTCTGGCTGACGGGCTTCCTGTTTGAAGCAGTAGGCGATTGGCAGTTGCAACAATTCAAAGCCGACCCAAAAAATAGAGGCCGCGTGCTGGATCAGGGTCTGTGGCGCTACACGCGGCATCCGAATTATTTTGGCGATGCGGTGGTGTGGTGGAGCTTCTGGCTCTTTGCAGTAGCGGTGGGCGACGGACTGTTTTCGATGCTCAGCCCATTGTTGATGACGTTTTTGTTGTTAAAGGTGACGGGCGCGGCGCTGTTGGAAAAATCGTTGGCGAAAACGAAGCCGGCGTACAAAGCTTATGTGGCGCGGACGAATGCATTTGTGCCGTGGTGGCCGAAGCAGAGCCGCTAAGTGATCAAACTCCGAAAACCGGGACCGCCAGCGTTGCCCGTTTGACGCTTCTTCACTACAATTCGTGCCCATATGTTCCGCATTGTAATTGATACCAACGTTGTCATTGCGGCTTTGCGTTCGCAGCGGGGCGCGTCATACCGCCTGTTGATGATGCTGGAAGAAGGCCGCTGGCAAACCTGTCTTTCAGTGCCTTTGTTGATGGAATATGAGGCAGTCGCCAAAAGGCCTGAGGTCGGCATCAAGCTGAGCGACGCGGACATTGATATTTTTCTCGACTACGTTTGCGGCTGGGCGGAACATCGGCAAATCTATTTTCTCTGGCGTCCGCTGCTGCCTGATCCGGGCGATGATTGTGTGCTGGAAGTCGCTGTTGAAGCGCAATGCGATTTTATCGTCACCTATAACCGGCGCGACTTTGTTGGCGCTGAACGCTTTGGCCTCGCGGTCGTCACACCACCAGAATTCCTGCGTAAATTGGAGGAGAGCAAATGACGAACTTAACTGTATCCGTGCCGGATTCGATCTATCGGCAAGTCGCCACGCTAGCGCATAAAGATCAGGTCACGCTTGACCAATTCGTCTCTACCGCGTTGGCAGAGAAGGTTTCGGCGTTGCTGACGGAAGATTATCTGGCGCAGCGCGCGGCCCGTGCCGACCGTCAGAAGTTTTTGGCGGTGATGGCGAAGGTGCCGGATGTGGAGCCGGAAGAGTTTGACCGGTTAGATTGATGAACATCCAAAACAACGGCTGTCAGTAGACTCGTTGGCTACCGCCAACCGCTGATTCGCTAAAATGCGACTCAGACTTCGGCCGTTCGGAGGTATGGCGCGGGCGAGCGCGTTTGTGGCGTGGTGGCCGAAGCAGGGCGGCTGAACGCGCGGTGATCAACGCTTATGCGATGCTCAATGCCTATTCAAAAACACAAGGCATCACGATGGGCAAAAACGATTTGTGGATCGCTGCCGCAGTTTTTTTTCGCCGACGCGCGGCTTGTGACTACGGACAAGGACTTTGACCATCTCACGCCGGGCTTCATCCGGGTTGATAAGATCGAATACGAAAAAGGAAGTGGCCTAACTCGGTAATGCGCGTCTAGCGACCACGGCATGGCGACCTCGACCGTCGAAGAAGTGAAGGATTACGACCAGCGCATCCTCGATTGGTACAACGACCATCTGAAAGGCGATTTGAAGAAGAAGGCTGATGAGGCGAAGGCGGAAGGCGGGCAGCAGTGATTTGCCAACAAGTTAGAAGCCCTATGAGCAATGAACATCAAAATAAATCCCCCAATGAAAAAAGAGAAGTTCTAGTGAAGGAACTTTTGCAATCTTGCGTGAACTCATACTCTGATGCGGATGCCGCCTTCAAAAACCTGGACTCCAAAGCGCAGAACACCGTTGCAATAGCAGGTGTTTTTCTTGGAGGAGCATTCGCTTTCTTCAATGGGGGAGCTTTCGACAAATTTATTAGGCTAGGTGGGACTTTGGCAACGGTGATATTGGGCATAGCAGTTCTATTATTGATTACATCAATCTGGTTTTGCATTCGTGCTTTGAGAATTCGTTTTGTGCCTATTAATGACATTACAATTTCACACCAAGAGGTTGATGAAATCCTAGAGAGGCCAGATACAGAAATAATCCAGAGATATGAGAACTATCTGCGAGGGCAAATAGGCATTTGGATAGGGTTAGCTGACGGTTTTAACCAAACCAATCTGGGCAAGGCTAAAGAAGTATCTAAAGGACAATTATGTCTCGCATATGCAGTCTTTTTTGCCTCATTACTACTTCTTATCATTTTTATTTCAGCAAGATTGAAATCTATGGTGTAACAGAGATGCTAACGAAGAGGTAAAACATGAAACTCCGAAAGCTGCTCAAGAGACTTGGTAATTCAATTCCAAAGAAGTTAGGAAAAAAACAAGAAGCTGTGGCTGTTGCTGTCATTGAAGAAGCTATTGAATCATTGAAAGAATCCGAGCTAATTTGTATTAGAAAGTCATGCTCAAATTTCGCGCTTACGAAATCAAACTATTGTCAGGTTCATCTTTTGGCACGAGATTCGAGAGCGAGAGGCAGCAAAGCTGCTGCCAAAAAGGCTGATGGTAAAGGAAAGTTGGCTAAAAAAAGAAAGAAATAGACTCCCGAAGCTAGCTGTAGATGATCGGTGAGATAAATGAGCACAGACGCAGGCACGGCAACTTCCATCGCATATTCGCTCGCGCCGATGCTGTCGGTGCGGAATGGCGCGCGAGCGGTGGAATTCTATAAATCGGCATTCGGGGCGATTGAGGTATTCCGGATCGAAGCCCCCGACGGCGCGGTGGTGGCTCGGCTGGCGATTGACGGCGCGGAGTTTTGGCTGGCGGACGAATCGCCGGAGCACCAGAATTTCAGTCCAGATTCGCTGGGCGGTGGCACGGTGCGGATGATCTTGACCGTGCCAGACCCGGATGCGATGTTCGCGCGGGCAGTGGCGGCAGGCGCGCGCGAAGTTGTCCCGGTCAAGGAAGACTATGGCTAGCGCTTGGGCCGCGTAGTTGATCCCTTCGGCCATCACGGGGAGATCGGCCATCCGCTGGCGTCGTAGCTTTGGCAAATCACTTCGGCAGTGCTAATGACATCAAAATCACCGAAGCGTTTGAAGTCAGGTTTGTTGAAAGTGAGCAGACAGGTGATTCCGTAAACATTCATCACGGCACCAAGCCTCTGCCTTGAAACCTGACGCGGCTCCCGCATCTGACATTTCCACAATCCATACCGATACTTTGGCCCCACCAGAGTTGTTTCGATCTCGCAAGGAATGCCCAACTGAATTGGCGGAGCGAGACAGCCCCTGTTTTGTCTCTTTCCGCCGATCCATCGGTTTTGGTTGATCCCAAGGTTAGATCAGTTTGCAGTTGCGTGTACGGGTCAGTACCGCGACCGGTAGGGAGCGTTCCCTGTAGCGCACGCTCCCTACCGGTCGCGGTACCGATTCTTCCCATACACTGAAGCGGATCTGATCTAGGCATCGGGCGTTGGTGGTTTATCGGGTGCGGCGGGCGGCAGTGCGGGCGTATTGTTGCGAACGCGATAAGCGACGTGGCTGGCGCGCGTCCAGCTCGCCAGTGTGCCGGAGTCGCCGTTGAATTTGTTGCGGATGACGACGAGTTGGCGGACGGCTTGTAAGTCGAGCGTGATTTCGGCAGCGACGTGCGCGCCGATGGCCGTCGCCCCTTCGGTCGTCGTCTGCTCGTTTGATGAAAAACCAACTCTTGCCGATGCAGATAGCGTCCTGATTGGGTCAAACTACAATTGTGCTAGGGCGGAACCTTTTCTTGCGGCGTCATAATGGGATTGTGAGGTTGTATGTTGAGGATGAAGCGGGGTTTTCTTCACTTGTGACGGGAAACAAGCGGCCATTTGCGATGTAGGAAGCGTCTTGCGCGCGGTAAAGAGCGGTTTGTGCGCCGCACAGAACGTCTGGTGCACTGCCCGAAGCGGCTGAAACGTGTATGGTTGGACTTGTGCAGGTGTGGGAAGCGTCTGCAACACACAGGACACGACCTTGTACGCAAAATATTCAGTGCGCTGTGCGGCTTTTTGTGGCCGGCGCATGGCGGTTGAGCTAGGGCGTGTCGTAGCGCGAGAGGTACAGCTTGCCTTCGTAATCTACGAGACCGAGCCGCAGTTGCTGCAACCAACCGTAGCGGCCAAGCACATCGCGGTTGAACCAGTCATCTGCGGCAAAGAAAACCATCACGTCGAATTGAAAGCCAAACGCCGTGAGCACTACCTCGTGTCCATAAGTGAGAAAGGAGCCAGTAGCAGTGGAAATCCGCTGTGGCATTCCGCTTTCGATCTCGAAGCCGAGTCCTTCGCCAATGCCACGCCGAAAAACGCAGTAGCTGGAGCCGGAATCAAGTTTGGGGTCTACCCTGCGGCTGAGCGGGCCGCTCTTCAATACCACGGGAACAGTGATGCCCAGCGCGCCAGCATCATACTCGTGGCAAATATCAAAGGTCAGCGTGTAAGCCATCTCACCACCCTCCGAATGGCAACTCTTCATCCGGTTCGATGCGCGTGAAAAACGGGGTCTCGATTCCTGCGGCATGCGCCGCTTCTGAAACTTCGCGCGCATTCGTGCCGTGGCTAATCAACCGGTCGCCATCCAACGCTACCCACTGATTCAGGTATTCGTGCCGATGTTCTTTCAACCACTGTTGCTCGCGCGTGATGTCAATCAAGGGAGCAGGCCGTGCATTTTCCAGCTTGATGACGAACGGCGATTCAACGCCAGCCTGACGCGCGGCAGTGATGACTTCGCGGCTGGTGGGGCCGTGGCCGAGCAGCCGGTCGCCCTCCAGCGCAACCCATTGGCCGGTGTAATCCTGACGATGCGCCTTGATCCAGCGCAACTCGCGTGAACGATCTTGCGGTGCTCTGTTGTCGGGGGGCCGCGTGGGAGATGGCGTGACGAGCGCGGCCTGATTCGCTTCCGTCAGGGCGCGTTCAATCTGTTGCCATAGATGTTTGGGCACGAAGACGCCTGCTTCGCTGACTACAAGCTGGCCGTTGGTGTTGTTGTTCATACGACTTGCTCCTTGCTTGTCTGTTGTGACGGGCGAAAGTATCGCGCCGTAGCAGCGGGCAAGCAACCCTTAAAATAAACAACGGCTGCCATCAGCCTTTCAGCTATTGGCAGCCGCATTTTCGGGTGACCTCTGTAAATGGAGAACTAATCGCCGGACACCGTAACTGCGCCGGTGCCTTCTTCTTTCTTACTCGTCAACCCGCCGATTTGGACGAGCGGTTCGGCTTTCTGCTTGAGCACCGATTGCATGTACAGCTTCTTCATCAGCGCCTGCTCTTCTTTCGCGGTTTGCGGCACGGCCTTTTTCTCGCGGCCACGTGCGGCGTCGGCGTCGTTGACATTCAGCACGTGCGTCGTGTCTTCGAGTTTGACCGAGTGGTTGTTCGCGAAGATTTCGTGGCGGCCATGTTCTTGATACCACTTCGACACGGTCGCGTTCTGGTGCATGTTCTCGATGATATTGCGCCAGCCGATGCCCGTGTTGTACGCGCAGAAACTGATTTCGCCTTCCTGCGTGCCGTAAGGAATGATGCACATCTCGGTGCGGCGGAAGTCGTAGTTGAACAAGTCCTGGAACCACATGCCCGCGATGAAAAGGAAGTTCCAGCGATCTTTGCGGCGTTTCTCGACGTCTTCAATCGTGCGCGTCGGGTCGGACTTGCCATAGTCTTTGCCCGACAGACCAAAGGTCTTGTCGAACTTCTGCAACAGATCGGTCAGTTTGAAATGCGTCGGCGAACCGAAGGGGTTGTAATGCTTGAGCAAAGCCAAACCCATCAGCGCGCCGGAAAACTTCTTGCCCCGCGCGGCGTCGGTGACCTTCTGCATATCTTTGACGAGGCCAGGGATGTTGATGAAATCCGGGACGGGCCGCATCTCCTTGGTTTCTTTATCAACCATCACCGCCGTGCCTACACCGCAATTCGGGTGGCAACCGCAACTCATCTGGCCCCATTCGCGATCCGGCCCGTGGGCCATATCGGCGAAATCGGCAAAGGCCGACATCAACGAAATCGGGAACCAGTCTTTATGCGGATCGGTGATGCCCACCTGTTTTTTCACGTCGTGGGCCATGTGCGAGAGCGTGTAACGCTGGCGCAAGCGGCGATCTTCGGTGATGTCTTCGTCGCGGCCCGTGAAGGAAACCGGTTGGAATGAGATGAAGCCGATCTTTTTGGGATTGTCGAGCGCAAAGCGAATCACCGGGCCGACTTCGTCGTTGTTGACGGTGTTGACCAGCGTCGTCACGAGCACAATCTCGACGCCAGCTTCGTGCAGGTTGTTGATCGCACGCAGCTTCACGTCGAAAAGGTTGCCGACCTGGCGGTGACTGTTGGCGGCGTTGCCGATGCCATCGAATTGCAGGTAAACGTAACGTAGACCGGCTTCAGCAGCCTTGCGGCAGAACTCTTTGGATTTGGCGAACTCAATGCCGTTGGTCGCAGCTTGCACGGAGTTATAGCCAACCTTGCGCGCGTATTTGACGGCATCAATGAAGTAGGGCGAGAGCGTCGGTTCGCCGCCCGAAAATTGGATGGACATCTGGCGGCGCGGCTTGATCGAAACCGCGTTGTCCATGATTTCCTGAATGTCTTCCCAGCTTAACTCGTGGACGAAACCAACCTGGTTGGCATCCATGAAGCAGGGGTCGCACATCATGTTGCAACGGTTGGTCAGGTCTACGGTCAGCACCGAACCGCGCCCGTGCTTGATGGTCGAAGAACCGTGCTTGTGCAAGCGTTCGTCGTTGTGCGCATCAATGTCGCGACCTGGGTACATCGCTTCGATGTGCTCCAGGAACTTGGCGTCCACGGCCATCATGTCTTCGTAGTGACCATGAAAAGGGCAATCCTTGATCATCCAGATTTCGCCATCCCGCTCAATGATCGTTGCCTTAATCTCGCCGGGACGATCCTCAATTACCTTGAATGGGTCTTCGCCATTCTCAATGATGCGCGTGCGGGCCTCTTTGACACAGGCCGGGCAGAGCGAATCAGTGGTGCGAGGCCAGCCGAGCGTCGGCTTGGTCTTCTGCCAGGATTTCAGCAAGGGCTTGTCAGACCATTTCGGGATGAAAGAGGGGTTGGGTTTGTACTGATTGAAAAATTGGATCGTGTTGAAGGCTGCGCCCGCCGCGACGCTCAAGCCTTTCTCAAAGTATTTAATCGGTTTAGCCATCATTGTTCTCCATGGGTTGCTCGCTTCGTTCGCCTGTTTGCGGCACTCGCCAGACCTTCTCAACCAGCCTGAACATAAACCTCACCGAGCAGGGCCAGCGGCAATCAAAATTGTTTGCTTAGAAGCAGGTAAAGGGATGATTACTTCAAATACATTCCCTAGCACATCACAGGCCACAAAGGATTGCTGGTGGTGGAAAACACTCTGCCGTTTACCTATTCGCGTTACCGGTACTGCATAAATGTTGTGGATTCGCGATTTGTGGCCGTACTAAAAAAGGGGAAACTGTGTCTGTTTCGCCCAAATGCGGGCGCAGTTTAGGTGATCAAACATAAATTTGCAAACTTCGGCAGGTTAAAAACGAGTCAACAAGCAACAAATGAGGATAAAGTCAAAAGATGCGTATCAGGATGACCACCTTGGCATTATCAAACGGCGAGGGGCGAATCGAATTGACCGCGTTGGCCTGTGTGCCAATTGATTTTGGAGTTGCCCTGGATGGGCTATCCATACAAACCCGTTGCGCTGATAAAGAGTTCACTCGCGTGACTGAGAGGGTTTCGCCGGCTGGTTCGGGGCTTACGCAAAACCCAAGCAAGCTTGCCACAAAGGCACGGAGTCAGAGCGCTTTTCTTGAAGGTTGGAGAAGTTCTTGTTTTGGCTCTGTGTCTCGGTATCTCCGTGGCAAGTTTCTGCATAAGTCCTACCGTTTTCACCAAAGCGTCAATCATTGATGCTCTTTGCCCCTTGTGCCGCTGGCAATCACGACACACACGCCCTCTGATTTGATCGCAATCAACAAAAACACGCTCAGAGGGTCGCCAGTGCGCCAAAATTTCTCCCACCGTGCCTCAGTTGGTTCTTGAACGCCCTGCACCTATCCGTGATAATGCCTTCTCAATTGATGCTTAGTGATTGATGACTCATAACATCCGTAAATTGCAGTTCCTCACTTGATACGCCTTGGAGCATTCATGCCTGCCGTAGAAGCTAAGATGGTGGATATTCATTGCCACGTGCTGCCTGAAACAGACGATGGCGCAGTTTCGCTGGAAGAATCGGTCGAAATGTGTCGCCTCGCCGCAGAGGATGGCATTAGGACGATTGTCGCGACGCCGCACATGTTCGATGGCGTTCATCAGACGCCGCAGCGCGATGATATTCGGCGCAGAATTGACCAGGTGATGGAGGCCGCTGGCGGGATTGTCGAAATTGTCCCCGGTGGCGAGGTGCGGTATAGCTACGAGATCTTTCAGGAAGTCAAAGACCCGCGCACCAAGATCAGACTCAACGGCAGTTCGTATATGCTGCTCGAATTCGATTTCAACATGGTGCCGCCTAACATCGAGACGACGATCTTTCAAATTCTGAATGCCGGCATCACGCCCGTCATCGCGCATCCGGAGCGCAACATGCGCATTCAACGCAAGCCTGAGATTCTGGCGATGCTGATCGAACGCGGCGCTTACTCGCAAATTGACGCGGGTAGTTTGACCGGCAGCTTCGGCACTGAAAGTTACGAGTCAGCCAAGCGCTTCATCCAGGCCGGGCTGGCGCATTTCATCGCCACCGATGCGCATCACAAAGATCGCCGCCGACCGCTGCTTTCCAAAGCGGTCGAGATTGCTACTGAAATTGGCGGTGCAGACTATGCCCGCGCGATGGTTGAAACAAATCCGTTGGCGCTGATTCAGGATCGCGTGATTCCCTATCAGCCCGATCCGGATTTGGACGCGCTGGCCGGACGTCGGAAGAAAAAAGAAAAGAAGAGTTGGTTCGCTTTTTGGAAGTAACCGCAACTGCGCAATTACACGGGCAACTATGAGGTTGACGCCCTGGCTGCGTGGCTCACTTTGATCGGAGATATAAGTGAACAAGATGTTCCGCTCTGCCGCCGTGAAGTGCACGACGGTTTTATTTTTATTGGCCTTGGCCTTCACGCCCGCCCTTGCCAAACCGCAATGGCAACTGGTCACACTCAAAAACGGCCTGCAAGTCATCGTCATTGAGAATCGTTCGGTGCCGCTCGTCACGGTCGAGATGGCGGTCAAGAACGGCGCGTGGACGGAACCGCCCGAATACAACGGCCTCTCGCACCTTTTCGAGCATATGTTCTTTAAGTCGAATGAGAAGTCGAAGGCCGAGGGCTATCACGATCAGGCGGGCGAACTCGGTATGCTCAGCAATGCGCAAACGCAATACGAAGTCGTCAATTATTACACCACAACCATCCGCACCGGCACGCGTGAAGCCTTGCGCCTGCTGAACGATGCGATCCGCTATCCGCTTTTCGACGAGACGGAGTTCAAACAGGAAATCGAAGTCGTGATAGACGAACTCAACCGCCACGCCTCCAATCCGTTTTACTATCTGATCAACGGCGTCGAATCGAAGCTCTGGTACAAATACTATTCGCGCAAGAATCCCGGCGGCAGTCCGCAAACCGTTTCCAAAGCCACCACGGCGATGATGCGCGAGATTCAGAAGCGCTTTTACATTCCGAATAACTCGGCCATCGTCGTGGCTGGTGATGTCAGCGCGCCTGAAATTTTCAAACTGGCCGAAGAGATTTTCGGCGATTGGCCGCGTGGCGAAGACCCTTTCATCAAAAACCCGATCCCGCGCCATCCGGCGTTGACCAAAGACGAAGCCGTCATCGTCAATCAGGCCGTCAATGCCATCACGCTGAACATCGGCTATCACGGCCCTTCAACCGATCTCGACCCGCAAGCGACTTATGCTGCCGATGTCTTCTCGTTCATCCTGCGCCAGCCGGATTCCAAATTCGCCCGTGCACTGATTGATACGGGCCTGACCACCGGCGCGGCAGTCGGCTACCTGACGCAACGCAATGTCGGCCCGATCACGATCACCGCGCAAACCGCGCCCGATAAATTCCGCGACGCCGTCAAAGCGATCAACGATCAGATCATGCAATTCGACGCGCCCGATTACTTCAGCAACGAAGAGTTGGAGAGCGCCAAATCGCTGCTCGATGTGAATGAAATTTATGGACGCGAAAAGCCGTCCGAATATGCGCACACGGTCAGTTTCTGGTGGGCGAGTTCGGGGCTGGACTATTACGCCAGTTACACCGAGAAACTGCGCCAAGTCACGCGCGCCGACATCCAGGCTTACATCCGCAAGTACATCAAAAACCGCCCGCGCATTTATGGCGTGATGCTCTCGGTGGAAGATCAGAAAAAAGTCGGGCTGACTGAGAAAGATTTGCTCACACGCCCCGACGCCGTGCAGCCGCTGAAATTGCCTGAAACGCCGATCACGAGCACGGCGCAACCGGCCTTGCCGCCGGAAACTAAAGCGCCTGTCGCGGCGCAACCGGGCACGCCGAAACCGCAACCGGCAAGTGGAAACGGGCCGCTGAAGAACAGCAAGAAACCGGTGAGCAACTGATGATGAAATCCGCTTCAAACTCGCTTGCCAATCCGGCACTCGCGAACCTGTCTTTGCGGCTCTGCCGCCCGATGTGCGGAAGGTCTGTGACCTTCCAGTAACCGTCTTTCTCTTTTTCCGGGGCTATGCCCCAAACTGTCTGGGGCATAGCCCCGGAAAATAAGTCACGACTCGCGGAAGGTCACAGACCTTCCGCACATCGGGCGGCAGAGCCGCAAAACCGCCCAACCAGGTTTTCAAACTCTATGCTTCGATTCACTTTCTTCACGCGCCTTTTTGCAGCACTAATCCTGCTCAACGTCGCCGCCTTCGCGCAAGCCGCCGCGCCTGCGCCGCAAGCCACCGACAACACGATTGATTTCACCACCGCCAATGGTCTCAAAGCCATTCATCGGCAGGTCAAAGGCAACGAAGTCATCGCCGTGCGCATTTATTTCAAAGGCGGCGTGCGCAACATCTCTGAAAAGACGGCGGGCATTGAGCCGGTGTTGCTCGAAGTCGCACAGCAAGGCACCAAGAACTTTCCCAAAGGACTGCTCAACCGTGAGATTGCGCGCACAGGCACCGTGATCGAATCAGCAGGCGCGCTGGATTACAGCATCGTGGCGATGCGCTGCGTGCGCCAGCATTTTGATCGCTCGTGGCAGTTGCTGACCGACATCGTGCTCAATCCGCTTTTCGACGAAAAGGAACTCGCGCTGGTCAAAGAGCAATTCCTGAGCGCCCGCCGGCAGGAAAGCGACAGCCCTGACGAAGTCGTCGCCCAAACCAGCGACAAGCTGCTCTTTCGGGCGCATCCTTATTTCAATCGTCCGGATGGCACCATCGAATCCATCGGCGCGCTGACGGCCAACGACCTGAAAACCTATCACGCCAAGATGCTCGAGACGTCGCGTATGGTGGTGGTCTTCGTCGGCGATGTGCCGCTGGGCGACATCAAAACCAAGATTGAAACCAGTTTTGGCAAACTGCCCAAAGGCAATTTCCAAAGCGCCGTGCTGCCGGAATTCAAGAGCGCCGGAGCACCCGAATTTCAGCTTATCAATCGCGCCGTGCAAACCAACTACATTCGCGCCACCTTTACCGCGCCCGCGCTGGATAGCCCTGATTACCCGGCGATGTCGGTGCTCACCAACATCCTGCAACAGCTTTTCTTCCAGGAAGTGCGCGTCAAACGCAATCTGTCTTACGGCGCGGATGCGAACCTGCTCGCGCTCGGCGCCAACGCGGGCAATCTGACGGTCACGACGCAGAAGCCCAATGAAACGGTGCGCGTGATGTTCGAGCAGATAGATTTCCTGCAACGCCAGATCATCCGCGAAGAACCGCTCGGCAACATCGTCAGCGGCTTTTTGACTTCGTTCTATACCAAGCTCGAAACCAATGACGCCCAAGCCGCGCGTCTAGGCGAATATGAATTGCTCGGTGGCGGCTGGCGGCGCGCGCTCACCTGGCTCGACGAAGTCCGCAAGGTCAAACCCGAAGACATCAATCGCGTGGCGAAAACGTATCTGAAGAATTTCCATTTCGCCGCCATCGGCAATCCGGCGTATTTCGATAAGGAATTGTTCCAAAGCAGATAGACGCAGCCACAGGTAGCGGCTGCGTCCAATCCGGTCACTAAAGCACCAAGGCCACATTCGCGCACTCCCTCGTGAGCGCAGCAGCCCTTATTCCCCCTGCATGCTGCTTACCCTATGACCCAGGGTCTATTCATGCTCAGCAGAGTTTGCCACAGAGGCACAGAGGCACAGAGCGTTAGAGAAGCAGCGGCGGGAGAAACCACGCAGATCCACCAAAAGTTGCGTGATGCAATGCGCGTTGCTCTGTGCCTCTGTGCCTCTGTGGCCGGGAATGAATAGACCTTGCCCTATGACCAGCCTGTACTTTTTTTCGATCGCTCCCTGGTGAATGGATTTTAGTGTGCCCTGGTTATTGCAATTACTCCAAATCCGGCTAATATCGCTGCCGCTGAGGTCACAAATCCCATACGCTTCAGCACCCAAGCCAACGCGCAATTAGAGTTTGAAGTTACTCCTCATGTCCGCGACTGAGGGAGCCTTTCTGATCGTCTCTCGGAATGGAGCCTGATGAAGCTCTCGGCTCGTATTATGGCAGCGATGCTTGCGCTGGTCGTCTTGACCGCTTCAGCCGTAGGTTTACTTACCTATCGCAATCTCGCAGCCGCCATTCTGCCGACCGAATTTGACCGCCTGGCGAATCACACCCAAGCGCTGACGGCTGAGTTGGAGACGTCTGTGCGGCGCGCGCGCAATGATTTGCTGATTATGGCGGGCGGGCCAACCGTTACCAACCTGATCCAAGCCCGCGTCACGGGCGGAACGACCCCGCGCAATACCGCCGCTGAGACCGCCGGGCGTGAGCGCCTGACCCGGCTATTCATCGCCACGCTGGCCGCTGTGCCTGAGTATCTACAATTTCGCCTGATCGGAGTTGCGGATGGCGGGCGCGAGCTTATCCGCGTGAATAGATCGGGAGCGAACGCGGCGCTTCGAGTCCTGCCTGCCGCCGAACTAGAACGCAAAGGGGAACGCGCTTATTTCAAGGAAGCGCTCCAAACCGCCGCCGGTCAAGTTTATGCCTCGCCCATCGAACTCAATCAGGAGCTGGGCGTCGTCGAAAAACCCAACTTACCCATGATGCGCGTGGCGACCCGCGTAAATGACGCTGACGGCCAGCCCTTCGGGATGCTGGTCATCAACCTGGACCTGCGCCCGGCCTTTGCCCACTTGCGTGCGGCCGCGCGCCAAAACCGCGCCATTTACCTACTCAACGAACGTGGCGATTATCTCGTGCACCCGCAAGCTGACCGTGAATTCGGTTTTGCTTTCGGCAATCCCTTCCAGGTGCAAGACGAATTTCCCGCCCTCAGCGGAGCGGGAGCAGCCCCAACAGCCAGCGTCAAAACCATTCAAACTGCGGCGGGCCAGCCAATCGCTGTGGCCATCAGGCCATTGCGGCTGTTGGATCACACACAGATCGTGTTGCTTGAAACGGCGCCGTATCAAGCATTGCTGGCCGCGACCGCCACTGTGCGCCAAGCCAGTTTGCTGGCCGGGTTTGCCGCCACACTGGCCGCCATCCTGCTGGCGCTGGTCTTGACGCGCTCATTGACCAAACCGTTGGTAAAGATGACCGCTGCCGTGGACGCCTTCAGAGGCGATGCGCCGTTGGAAGTGCCGCTTGACGCAGGCGGCGAATTGGGCGTTTTGGCCCGCGCTTTTGCCCGCATGAGCGCCGAGGTGCAAGAAAAGACGGCGGCGCTCAAAGGGGAAATCACCGAACGCCAAGAGGCGGAGGATAGATTCAGGCTCGTGATCGAGGCAGCCCCCAGCGGCGTTGTCATGATTGATAGCCACGGCAAAATCGTTCTCGTTAACGCCGAAACCGAACGGCTCTTTGGTTACGCGCGCGCGGAACTGCTCGGACAATCCGTCGAATTGCTCGTGCCCGCGCGGCTTCAAACCATGCATGCCGGCCATCGTGGCGGCTTTGTCGGCGCGCCTGAAACACGGCGCATGGGCGTGGGACGTGACCTTTTCGGACGGCGCAAGGATGGCAGCGAGTTCCCCATCGAAATTGGCTTGAACCCGATTCAGACCGGCGAGGGGTTGCTGGTGCTGAGCGTGATCGTGGACATCACCGAACGCAAGGAAGCCGAGGAACGCTTCCGGCTGGTCGTCGAGGCCGCGCCCAGCGGTATGGCGATGGTGGATGCAGCGGGCAAAATCATTATGGTGAATGCCGAAACGGAACGGCTGTTTGGGTACCGGCGCGCCGAATTGATCGGTCAGGCGGTTGAAATCTTCGTACCACCCCGCTTTCGGCAACGCCACCCGCAATCACGCCAGGGCTATCAGACCACACCCAAAGTGCGCAGCATGGGCGAAGGACGAGACCTTTACGGGTTGCGCAAAGATGGCAGCGAGTTCCCGGTGGAGATTGGTCTGAACCCGATTTCAACGCCCGCAGGCCCCTGCACGCTAACCACGATTCTGGACATCACCGAGCGCAAACAGGCTGAAGAGGCGGTGCGCGCGGCGCGCGACACGCTTGAGGCCAAAGTGGTGGAACGCACGCTGGAGTTGGAAGAAGCCTATCTGCAACTCAAAGAAGTTGACCGGTTGAAATCGGAATTCCTCGCCACGATGAGCCACGAATTGCGCACACCGCTCAATTCGATCATCGGCTTCACCGACATTTTGTTGCAGCGGCTGCCCGGCCCGCTCAATGAAGAGCAGCACAAACAGCTCTCGATGGTGTATGCCTCCGGCAAACATCTGCTGGGGTTGATTAGCGATTTGCTGGATTTGTCGCGCATCGAATCCGGCAAGGTCGAAATCGCCCGTAACCCCGTCAACATCGAAGAAGTGGTCGCGGAAGTGTGCAATACCGTAACGCCGCTGGCCCGGCAAAAGAAGCTGCACCTAATGACCGAATTCCCCGCGCCCTTGCCAGTCATCGCCAGCGACCATAAACGCATTTTCCAGGTGTTGCTGAATCTGGTCAGCAACGCGGTGAAATTCACTGAACAGGGTGAAGTCAAAATCTCCGGCGTCCGCGCCGACGGCCATCTCAAACTGACGGTCTCGGATACGGGCATCGGCATCAAGCCCGAAAACTTCGCCCTGCTCTTTGAGGCCTTTCGCCAAATTGACGGCTCCTCTCAGCGCCGCTATGAAGGCGCGGGACTGGGGCTGCATTTGTCAAAGCGCCTGGTGAATCTCTTAGGCGGAGAGATTTTTGCGGAAAGTGAATATGGTCGCGGCTCGCATTTTTCCTTTACGCTTCCACTGCATGCTGAAAAGGAGGGGGAAGCATGAGCAAAAAAATTCTGATCGTCGAAGACAACGAACAGAATCTTTACCTGGCGACTTACCTGCTGCAAAACAACGGCTATGAGGTCAGCGCCGCCCGCACCGGCCTGGAAGGCCTGGAGTTGGCGCGGACGCTGCAACCGGATCTGATTCTGATGGACTTACAATTGCCCGAACTGGACGGTTACGAAGTGACCCGGCGGCTCAAAGGCGATCCGGCCACACGTCAAATTCCTGTCCTCGCGGTCACCTCCTACGCCATGTCGGATGATCGCGAAAAAGCCTTGGCGGCTGGCTGTGCCGGCCACCTCGAAAAACCCCTGGCGCCGGAAACGTTTGCTTCGCAAGTGGCGAAATTTTTGTAACCTGAACTGCCGCTCTTGCGACTTTAGGGAAAGGTATTGAATGAAGATTTTAGTATGTGATGACAACCACATGGCGCTCTATTTGTTTGAGACTTTGTTGCGCAATCATGGGTATGACGTAATCACAGCCAGCAATGGCGTCGAGGCGCTGGCCTTGGCCCAGCCAGGCGGCCTTGATCTGATCATCTCGGACATCCTCATGCCGCAGATGGACGGCTTCCAGCTTTGCCGGAAAATCAAAAGCAATGAACGGTTGAAAGAGATTCCTTTCATCTTTTGCACCGCCGCCTATACCGACCCTAAAGACGAAGCCTTTGCCCTGAGCCTGGGGGCCATCCGGTATCTCGTCAAACCGATTGAACCTGATGTTTTCATTCACATCCTGCAAGAGGTGTTTAACGACATTGCCCTGCAAGCGCGCGTCGCACCGACACCCCAGGTGACGGAGGAAACGGCCTTCCTCAATGAATACAACCAACGGCTGACTAAGAAGCTCGAAGAAAAAATGTTTGAGCTGGAGGCGCTCAATAACCAGCTCCGGGAATCGGAAGCGAAATATCGTGAACTGATCGAGAATGCGCACGATGCGGTCGTGCTCATCCAGCCCACCCAAACGTTGAGCTTCGTCAATCCGAAATTTTGCGAACTGACCGGCTATACGCAGGAAACCGCGCTTCACCTGCGCTTCGACGCCTTGCTCCATCCTGATGATTTATTGCCTTACATCGCGCAGACCCAGCGCCTGCTTAATCATGAATGCCCCTCTATCGAAAGCGCCTTTCGCCTAGTCAAGAAAACGGGCCAGTTCATAGACGTTGAGGGGCGTTTCAATCTGCTACGGCGGAATGAGACTGTCACCGGCATTCAAGCCATTCTCAGAGACATTACCGAACGCAAACTGGCCGAACAGCAACTTCAGGCTTCGCACGAACAATTGCGCCGCTTGGCCGCGCACCTGCAAACCGTGCGCGAAGAAGAACGGGCTTCGATCTCTTATGAAATTCACGATGAACTCGGCCAATTGCTGACCGCCATCCGGCTGCGGCTCAAAGGACTCGAGCGCCAGCTTCCGCCTGATCCGCAGGTCTTGTCCGAAGAACTCGCGGCGACGCTCGAACTGGTCAACCAAACGTTGCAAATCGCCCGCCGCATTGCCATGAACCTGCGCCCGCCCATCCTGGATGATTTCGGTTTGTGGGCCGCCCTGGAATGGCAGATTGAAGAGTTTCAGAAATACTCCGGCATTCAGTGTCTGTTAGAACCCTTGCCGCTCGCGATTGAGTTGGCGCCGGATTGCGCCATCGGCCTGTTCCGCATTTGCCAGGAATCGCTGACCAATGTGGCGCGCCACGCGCAAGCCAGCCAGGTTTCCATCGACTTCACCCAGCAAGCGCAGCAGCTTGTGATGCGCATCCGCGATAACGGCAAAGGCATCAACCCCGCTGAACTAAAGCAACGGAGATCGCTGGGGCTGGTCGGCATGCGCGAACGCGCGCTGGCGTTTGGCGGCGCATTCGAAATCCAAGGGCAGCAACAGCAGGGCACCACTGTGACCATCACCATTCCCATCGCCAACAACGTCAATCTTGCACCGTAACTCGCGGGATATGGCGAATGCTTCCCGTGCCGCGCGGGCCACGTTTACCACTGCAATAGCTTGCGCAGTCCCGGCAAATGATTGCGGCTGACGCTGACCTGATGGCCGCTGCTGAGCGTGAGTTGCGCCGTCTGGTTGTCGTAAGGATGGATTTCGCGCACGTGATTGAGGTTGACCAGCACCTGACGATGCACGCGCTGAAAGATGTGCGGGTCATGCTGCGGCTCAAGCTCAGCCAACGTCGTGAACTTCGTCCGGAACTCGCCTTCGGCCGTCGTCACGCAGACCAACCCGCGATCCACGCGCAACGAAGTGATCTGCTCCACGCCCAGCACCAGAATGCGTTGCTGCACGCGCACCGGCAGCCGTTGCAGAGATGTCGTCACGCGCGGTGGCAACGTTTGCAGAAAGTTCGTCAATTGCGCCCGCGCCTGTTCCCACGCCGCCAATTGCCCGCGCGCCTTGCCCAGTGCCTCTGCCAGCCGCCGGCTGACCGGTTTGAGCAGGTAATCCAGCGCGCTCACCTCAAACGCATCCACCGCGTATTGATCGTGCGCCGTGGCGAAAATCACCAGCGGCAGTGCGGCAGGTTCCAACAACCGCAACACGCCAAAGCCGTCCACATCCGGCATCTGCACATCCAACAACAACAAATCGGGCCGCAACGCCTCGACGCGCTCGACAGCCTCAGCGCCGGTTTCTGCCTCGCCGATGACCTGTACCTCCGCTGCGCGCCCAGCAGATCACGCATTCGTTGCCGCGCCAGGGGATCATCATCAACAATCAGCACTCGTATCATTTTGCAGCTAATCCAGCAGGTATCTGAGACCAAGGAATAATGGACGGGAGCGGTCGCCACCTTCGAAGCAAAACTCGTAAGACAAAACACATAGCGTCCTGCTAGGAAATGAGTTCAAGAATCTCCTGGCAATAACCTTGGGCGGTTAGCAGCACGGACTCACGCAGCTTATGTTCACGGCTGTGCATCGTCGGTGTGCGAACTTTGGCGAGATGGGTAAAACGTTCACTCCAGTAACTCTTCTCTTTATTACCCAGCGGCTCCTCGAATAACTCCCACGCGCCGCTGATGATGACCCACAAATCCATGGGGTAAAGGTAATCCAACAAGCGTTCAGCAGCACCGTCACCAAAATTCCTACGCTCTTTTTCCCGCTTCTGCTCTGGGGCGCTTTGCGTCAGCATTGTTTCGATGGAAGGGCAGCGTTGTTTCAACGTATCTAGCCACGCAGAGCCATGCTTGCTTACACATATTTCTTCGATGTAGTCCCGCAAGGCTCTTTCGGTTTTTCCGAGCAATTCACTGGTGGAAGGATCAAGTGGAGGCTTCTCTCGCGCGCATTTCTCGAGATAATCTTGAAAATGTTGCGACCAGCCTTCGTATCTGATCGGGTAAATTTCACGATTTTGCCTAACCAAGCCGTAGGCCAATAAACGCTCTAGCACGATATTGGATGGCTCTGACCAACGTGGGCCAACACAAAGTTCAACTAGGTGATTAAACAAATTGTCCTCAACCAGGATCTCACGCATCTGCTCATAGAAACTATAAATCTCATGATTGGCTTGCAGAATGCCTTCACTGACGGAATTGGCGTCCCAGATATGGCAACACATCATCTCTGCTAAGAAAGGATGTCCACCAGTTCTGTCATAAACATAACTGACCGTCTCATTATTGAATAATTCAGCCCGGCCAGCCGCACGCGCAACAATGGCTTTGACTCCGTTCAAGTCAAGTGGCTTTAAGTAGTAGAGGTGGCAAATCCCTGCAAGTGTTGAGACATCGCGAATTTGTTCCTCAATTAATTTTATTCTGCGGCGGGAAATAATTACTCCGGAGGTGCCGGTTTTGGCTTCGTTATAAATCAACTCCCTGAGTCGCTGTATGGAATCGCTAGCTTCTTTCAGATGCCGAATCTTATCAAACTCATCAAGCACGATGGTTATCTGCAAGCCTTGTTGACGTAGTTTTGACAAGCCTCGATAACATCGATGATAGGCGTGATATGAAGAGTCGTTGGGTAAAGCCAGAATGTCTTCGTTAAACCTGTTAGGTAATGGCAACCCTCGTTCACTCAGAAGGTCTACTACTGCGTCAAGAATGACGGTGAACAAATCTGCTGCCCCGGTATTAGTGGACAAACCTGCAAGATCAGGTTCGACAATCAAAATTTCAGGATTTCTTTGACGCAAGCGGCAAAGTATCTCTGCCACTAATGAGCTTTTTCCCACGCGGTTTAATCCGACCAGCGATATATTACTCCCGCCCACGAGATGGGTAAGCATCTCTTCAATTTCATGCTCTCGCCCGACCAGTCTGTCGCCTTGAATAACTCTGCCATATGCTAAAAATGGATTATTCATGGATTCCCCTGTGAGCTTGTGTTAGTAAGTCGGCGCTGAACGTAACCACTCGGCGAACAATCCGACGCGAATTTTCATGCGTCCGGCAATATCGAATTCAATAACATCACGATCAGTCATGTCCTTCAATAAAAAGTCGCGATTATCAAACACTGGTAAATCCGCCAGATTGGCACCCGTGAAGGGCGTAGAGGTGTTGGCAATAGCGGTCAGCAAACCGAGATAAGTCTCTCTATCGGCTTCAGCGACAGATTCGCCTGCTGCCGTAATCAGAGGATCGAATCTTTCAATGGGCAACCGGTCATTGCCTACCGTCAACTCGCGCGCAACGTTATTGATGTCAGCTTCAGTGATGAACGGGGCTTTCTCTTTGTTGAGGTAACGCACCAGCCGGTCACACATGATCTGAAGGTAAAAAGGACTCCCAGCCGTTAGCTCAAGTAGGCGCGGCAGCGCTTTATTTCCCCGATAACGAGTTTTTTCATCCAACAGGATAGGCTGCACGGCCAGCGAGAGTGCATCGTGTTCTGAAAGGTAGGTAATACGCTCGTCATAAGTAACCCCGAACTCATTCGCGTAAGCCTGCTTGAACTTCGTCATCGAATCCTGCCCCACTACCACAGCACTAAAAGTGTTAAGTTGCAGCAAGGCTTTCCAGTTACGCATAAAGCCTGGCGAAACCAGCTTTTCGGTAATGTACTCAAACAGGTAGGTAAATTCATCAATCAATAACACGATGCGTGGCTCGTGCCAGCCGTTCTCTTTAAGCGTGCGTATTGTTTGCATGACCGCTTGACGGAAGGCGCGCACGGGGTCGTCATGCACCTCGCTCATTGAAGGCCAGGTTGCCAGATTAAAGCCAAGTCGGTCAACTACCTTCATTTGGAGTGAATCAAGGCAGGTTTGAATAAAGCTTCTTTCAGCCGCCTCTGTATTGATTGCTCCAACCGTTAACGAAACAGCTAGATTAGGATGAGTAATTCGCTGCTCGACCTGATGCACGACGGATGACTTACCCGAGCGTTTTTGTCCATATAGCACAAAGCATTGGCCGACCGGACCGTGCAAAACGTATTCCTCAATCCGCTTGACCAGATCTGCGCGGCCAAAAAACATTTCGTGCTTTTCGACTACTTTGCCACCCGCATAAATCCCATACGGATTGGCAATCGGGACGAATGAGTCAGCCAGACTAAGGCGAATCGGAATCGGGTAAACCGCGCTCCTTTCGTTCTGACCGGCGCGAGTTCGATAACGAAGTACCGTCAATAGCGTGAAAGTCTGATCTTCGACCTGGGCTCTTGAGGGTTTGATTTTAAGTTCGATTTCCCGGCGCTCCCCGCTGCGCAGCACTTCGGGTGAAACGCCAGCCTCTTCAACGCTTAAGCCGTTTTCTTCTTCCGCGATCACTTCCAGCGCTTCGATTGGCGCGCCACCAGGCTTTGAGAAGATTTCTAGCCTGACTGTCAAACAACCATCCTTGAGTAAAAAGTAATCGTCTTTCAGCAAGTTGGTCACCTCAAAATCCGGCTTCGCATTTGCTTGGAAATCCTTGAAATTCTGTTTGATCTGTTTTTCGAGATGATGGCAAATCGGGAGCAGCGATTCGACCGAGAGTTTGGTAGGGCTGGTCCTGATCTCTTCGGTGATGGTGTCAAGTTCCGTGGTGACTCGCCCAAATTTGGCCTCACGTTCAATGTAATCATTATCCTGCCAATACCTGGCGACATCAGCCATCACCCGGCTCACTGTGGTCAGTCGTAACCTGTCCAATTCAAAGCGGGTGTTTTGCGCGCACCCCGCCAAAGTTTTGGACATGTCCTGCAACACTCCCACGCTCAGCGGCGAACCTGCCAGCGCATCCAAAGCGGATTTTTCCCGTCGGCAACGATCTTCTTCTGCGTACAGCGCTTCGTTTAGATTTGTGTATTGCTTCAGGAAATTAGCAGGCGCGCGCGATTTTGTCAGTTCAGTTGACAGAAATCGCACAGCGTCGTCGGACATTCGCCCATAATAAGGGAAATCACGCTGAAAACGATTCCACCCGGAGGCATCACTGTCAAAACGTTTAAGTACCGTATTGAGATAAACTCTTCCTTCTTTTGAGAGTAATTCTCCGGGGGCAGGTAAGGCTGAAAGATAAGTCGCCAGCAAGTAGGTCAAATCCTGTTCATGGACTCTTGTGCTGGCCAGCGCGATGGCTTCGGCAAAATAGCAGCGCGCCGTATCGCGCGGGAAACTGTCATTCAGCGCCATTTCCCCAAGGTGCGAGAGACTAAGGCGCATATTTTCAACTACTGTGCGTTCACCCGCAGCTTCTGGGGCTTCCTGGCAAATCGCCGCAATCGTTAGACTGATTTCCGCACGTTCTTTCGGGACTCTGCCCCGCAAGGCATCGCGTTGCCGTTCAAGCCGTTGTATATCCTGTTCGTCGTAATAGCCGCGCGCTTTTGAACGATCATCCACGCGCCGGAAATCACAGGTACTAAGAAGATATTTGGTGAAAGCAGAAAAACCGGAGGAAAAACCTATCAACTCATCGAAGTAGCTGTTTTCCGGTGTTTGATTGGGTTGAAGCCCTTGTTCACGGTATTGCTTGATCTTTTCGATAAAAGCAGTTGTCAGGGGATCAGGCGGCGCAGCGCGAAGCAAAGCCAGAGCTTCATCGAATTTACCCAAAGCGAACAAGCAGTAGGCTTGCTGGCGTATATAGTTGCGCTGTGGGACCCCGGTGGTTTCGCGCTTCAGTTTAGAGAAAACCCCGGCAGCCTGTTCATAACGATTGGCTTTTAGCAAAATTGTAGCCTTAAGGTTATCGAGTGAAATGGTGCTGGCAAATGATTTCCGATACTTGTCTAGAATGGCTATCCCTTCATCGAACTCCCTCAGGCGATTGTGGAGTGCCGCAAGATCTTTAACGGCGCTCAGCCAACGCGGTCCTTGTTGACTGATCTCTTCCATAAAGGAGGTTTTGGCGGTTTCGTAATCTCCGTCCTGCTCAACTCTTTTCGCCTTTGCATAGGGTGAAGACCCTTTAGGAAGCTTTGAAAACGGGCTGACCGGCGAAGAAGTTGGTACGACCACTTCACTATAGTCAGTGTAACCGGTCTCCTTTCGCTTGATTTGCTCCACCGCTTCATACCTGCCTTGTGGCGCATTATCGTGAACCGCACGGGTGAATAAAACAGTTTGGCCGACTATTCCTTGGGTAACCTGAGTGCGTAAAACCTGATCCTCTACGCTGCTGAAACGAAAAAAATAGGTTGTGCGGCGGCTATCTTCGCTTAAAAAGCCAAACCATCGGTCAGGGAAAACCGAAGAAATGTGCCCAGATAGTATTTGTTGCTGACTCTTTAAGTCGCGTGTCAACTCAGCTAGATTTAGGGCTGGTTCGTGATGTTTGAGATCCAAACCATCGGCTTCATCAAAAACTGGGGAGCCGGATGCCAGGGAACGCGCCAACTCAAGGTTCCCCTGCAATGCAACCTTGGCGGCTGGCAGAAAGCGCTCACGCAACGAAAACGCAAGCAACGCCAGCGACGTTCGCCGGGCCAGCGGAGTTTGCGCTAGCAGCGTAATCGCAGCCAGTCCAGGTAATTCTTTGTTTGATAAGTTGCTTATACAACGTCCGATATTGAGCAGTATTTCCTGTTGCAGCGCGGGATTGTCTGCGGGCATCCGCTTCACGAAGCGGCAAAGATATTTGGCAGCACTCTCCCAATCTTTTTCCTGAACTGATAGATGTGCCAGCCCCAGCGAGGCGGAATCATCGCCTAATCGAAACGCCTCACTGAAAAGTGTTCGCGCTTTTTCCGTATCGTTGATTTTGATTGAAAGTAACCCGCATAAAAGAAATATTTCAGCACGCCGATGGCTGCCAGTCTGCCTGATTAATCCTGGCAGGAAATCGCGGATGCGATTCAATTCCTTCATTTTGGTGGCATATTCATACTTGTTTTTACACTTGTTCAGTTCGGCGTAAACCTCTCTTTCATCGCCACTCATGGTGTAAAGATCAGGGTTATCTGGCAAAAAGCGCGGTTCAGGCAATGTTATTGCCACCGGGCCGCTGAACTGGTCAAAAATATATTCCGGTATTTCGGATGTTGGTGGTGGTTCCTGCGGCTGCACTGTTCCCGATGGCGTAGGCGGGTTTGGTGCCGGAGGCGATTGAGGCAAGGGAGTTGGCAACTCTTCTGATTGACCGGGGCCCGTTGGCCTTTCATGCGTGGCTAAAAGAACTCCTTGCTCTATTTTCTCAGGCGCATCGGGTATTTCCGCAATCACAGTTATTGGAGAAGTAGCGCCAGCGAGCCGAAAGGTTCGAATGTCCTTTGCCTCAACTGCGATGACATCCTGTTCGGCTCCCAGAATGACGACGCCCCATTCCTGAATTCTCAACAATTGGCCGCTGACGGTTTTCTTTTTTCCCTGATCTTCATACGAAAGATCAATTTTCCCATTCAGCTTTGCGAATTGTTTCAGGATCTCAAACTGGTTCATAGCGGTTCCTTCAATGGTTCTGGCGTTTAATTGGATTAAGAGTGGCCTAGCACCAAGCTGTTCATCAACTGCCGTTTGTAATCCAGTTGTTGAATTGCCGCGCTGATCGCCATGTCAGCTTCAAACTCGGTAAGCCGTTGCAAGGCTGCCAACGCGCGGGCATTGTCGGCGTAATAAGCGATTACCTCAGCAGCTTTACGCCTGACAAAATCGTGTTTATCCGACAGCGCGCGTAGCAAGCCTTCTGCCAACGTAACGAGATCAATCTGGTTGAGCGATTGCGCGGCTTCCCACTGCGCTTCGCCGTCGAGTGCGTGGAGCAGGACGGGTACGGTTTCAGCAACAGGTGAGTGCCCCAGCGCGGTGATAAGCGTTCGGCGCATGGTGACATCCGCACGCGGCAGGGCTGCCAGCAAAGCCGCTTGTGCTGCCATTCCTCCAATACTGCCCAGTGCGGCGGCGGCCCTTCGGCACACGAAGGAGTCATCGTCATGAGCCAAGGCGCGGCACAATTGGGACAGAGCCTGAGCGCCCCCGATTTGACCCAACGCCCTGACCACACTTTGCCGCACGAAAGGGTTTGCATCGGTCAGGGCTTGGCACAAAGCCGGGATAGCCGCTGTAACACGCCTTTGGCCCAGCGTGTTGGCCGCTTGCAGACGCTGGTCGCTCTGCAAATGACGCAAGTCGGCAATCAGATTGGGGACGGTACGCGTGTCAGTTGGTGCGGGTTCAACGCCTTCCGCTTCTTTGTTAATTGTGGGCGCAGGTTCGGCATCCATCACCAGCCGCCGGGAACGCTGCCGACTTGCCGTCCCGGGCAAGTCGGCGTGAGCGAATTCCCCAATGGAGCCGAGCGATTCGAGCAAGAGGCTCAGCCCTTCTCCATTACGCAGCCGTAACGCCGGTGCTAGGGCTGCCGAAAATTGCTGAGCCAGTTGCCCGGTGATTCCCGAAAAACTGCGCAGAATGGCCGGCAGGTATGGCTCGTCCGACGCGTTGTACCCCCCAAGCAAGCGAGACAACCGATCTCTCAACCATGCTGAGTGGTGCGGTGCGGGGCTGGCTCCGTAGGCCAGTCCGCGCGCCTGCAAACGCAACCTGACGAAGTTGAGTGATTCGGGCAGTTGCTCTAACAGGTCGTAAGGCCGGGCAGACGGTCCGGCCAACCCTAGAAACATGGGTAGCACTTCCGATTCAACCAGCACGGGATCGAAATAAACCCGGCAGAAAGATTGCCTCCAACCTACCTCAGTGGAGAGCGCCGCAGCCGCCAGATATTCCTGCAGAGATGGATGGATGAAGGTATAAACACCGTGTCCAGCCTGACACAAAAGCGCGCTGGCTTTGACATCATCAGCCAATTGATGTGGTGTTACGGTTGGCGCCTTGGCGGCGCAATAGCGTTGGGCTGCTGCCAGCAACAGTTCATCGCTGAAGAGATACACGCTGACATCTTCGGCCGCAAACAAGCGCGCAAAGGCGAGTTGTTTCAGAAAGTCGAGTTTCAGATTGCCACCGCGATCCGGCACCTGGAACCGCGCGACTGACTGTTTGGCCTCGTCGAAAGTGCACGCCAGTAAGCGGACGATTTCGTGGTAAAGCGTAAGCCGATCCCATTCAGTAGCTTGTCCGCTGGAACCCGGCACGCGATAAAGCCCTGCGATGAAACCAAGCAACGCAGGAACACGCGCCAATTCGCGCAATTCGGGGTGGCGCGCCAAAACCTCCTGTAACCGTGTCACCTCAGCGGTGTCACGCTGATAATGCCGGAGGAAATTGCTGATCTGTTCCGCCTCGAAGGGGACGATCTCTAGTTGCCAGAGTTCGTCCGAAGACGAAAGCTGTGCGTAGGGTCGGGTGCTGACGAACAGCCGATTGTGCCCATAAACCGATTGCAGAAAGCGTGTGATCGCGGCGCGCAAGTTCGGAAAGAAATCCGTGCCGCTGACTTCATCCAGACCATCCAGAAAGATCACGACGCGCCCATTCCTTAGGTGCGTATGAAACTCCGCGCAAAGCTCCGTTTTTTCCGCTTCGGAAAGTTGCAGCGGGCGCGCGATGGTGTGCTCGAAAAGTAATTCGACCAACTCCTCGCGCGCGGCGGCAAAGTTCCGGGCCGTCACGTTTTTCAGTTCGAGAAAAACAGGGAAGCTGTCTGGGCCTTTGAGCGCCTGGCAAGCCAGGTAACGCAACAACGTTGACTTGCCCGCCCCTGGTCCACCGGTAATCACGGCTTGCCTGTGAATATTGAATAATTCATCCACTTGGAGCAACTGCCGCTGTGGAGGTGGATCGGTTGAATTACTGTGTACATTGGCCCGCACCTGCATGCGAGAAGGTGCAAGGCTGAGGCTGAGCATGGGTTTGACGAAAACCCGTTCCAATCCATATGACTTTCCATCAAAGAACTGCACCCGGTTAAGCTGCCCGTTCAGGTAATTTTTGTAGTTTTCTAAGCGAGACGATGCGGGCTCGGGCGTAAGCGTTGCGGTTTTGGCTGCGTTACTCGGGACCACAAGACCAGGCAGGTAATTGGTCAAATGCTGTCGGACAAGCCGCTCGAATTCGGCTTTCCCTTTGTAGCCCCACCACAAGCCGTCTTTGGGAAACTTTTCCTGAAACTCCAGCACCTTGCCCCATTGATCGGTCTCCGACTTGTTTTTTGGGGTATAGGCCTTTTGGTTGAAATAGACAAAGACTTGCGGGCTACCTTTTTTCTCCCAGGCGGAATAAGCGAGCTTGAATTCATGCTCAGTACCGGAATTTGACCGTTTGGCAGGAGTGCCGAAGCGTTTCCAGAAAATGCCAATCAGGAGGTCGCAATTTTCGATCTCGAGGTACGGATCAATCAGCCCCTGTGGGCCTTCCCGATGAAATCCGGGGTGGGTGTCTGTTTCCCAGCGTGAAAGTTTAAGCTGCAAGCCGCACAGAGCGGCTATCCCGCGATTCAGTTCATCAACCACGTTAGGCAGACAATCGCGTTCGGCTTTAACATCGCCGGGGGAGGCAACAACGATGCGGAGGATGTGCGTGTCTTCCATTGTTTTGGCTTATTGCTAGCAGACGCTTGCGTTTGGCAGTGAGCAATTTTCAAGCGAGATACAATCAATCTACCTGCTCGAGAATCCTTCAAGTAATTTCGCTTCAGCGGATTTTGTTGTGACTGAAATGCTGCTTGATTGATAAATCTTGATCTGGGGCAGGCGAAGTATGCACACGAGACTGAAGTGAGGCAAGCCGTTTTGGTTCTGACATAAGCTAAAAATTGAGAGGCGACACAACCAACGGAAGCGTAAACGCCACCGGCGTGCCCTGCCCCAGACTGCTGTCAATCCGCAGCCGCGCCGTCTGGCCATACAGCCCAATCAGCCGTTCATTCACATTCGCTAGACCAACGCCGCTCGTCAAGACTTCCGGCAAATGGGCTGGCGCAATGCCAACGCCGGTATCCGCCACGATCACTTTCAAACCATCCGGACGCAACGCCGCCGACAGCGTTATCACGCCGCCGTGCGTAGTGCGTTCGAGGCCATGTTTAACGGCGTTTTCGATCAGCGGCTATATCGTCAGCGCCGGGATTTTTATCGCCCGCGTTTCGGGCAACACGGCCATTTTGATTTGCAGCTTGGCGCCCAGCCGCACGCGTTCGACTTTCAGATAAGTCTCGACCAACTCCAATTCTTCGGCCAGCGTGACGAATTCCGGTTTCTGTTTGAAGGCGTGGCGGAACAGTTCGGCCACGTCCTCCAATAACTCTTCGGCGGCACGTGGCGCGCGTTGAATCAGCGCAGCGACCGAATTCAAAGCGTTGAAAAAGAAGTGCGGATCAATCTGCGCGCGCAGGGCCTTTAGTTCGGATTGCGCGACCAGTTTGCGCAACTCCTCTTCGGCAATCGCGTGCTTGCGACGCGCCTCGTGCAGCCGCTGGTTTTCGAGCGCGCGGCTCAACTGCGCTGCCAGTGCGCGCAAGACGCTCAACTCTTCGCTCAAATAACCCTGCCCGTAAGCACGCGGCCCGCGAGCCAGCACGCCCGCGAACTCGCCATTCACGCGCAACGCCAGCGCCGCCTTGATGTGCCGCCGCCCAAATTCCGCTTCCAATTCCGCGTCGGCGAGTTGCGCGCGTATCAACACCGCAACCTGACGTTGCGTAAACAACGCCGCCAGCCGCTGCTGCTGCTGCCCGCCCGACAATTGATCGAAGCGGCTCGCGGCCTTTTCTTCCAACACCACCAGCGCCAGCAATTCATCCACCCCAATGCTTTGGCGATAGAAGCTGGCGAACAGCGTCAAGGCCTCGCGCACCTCAATCTTGTCGGGCAAAGCCGTCACCTGCAACGTCACGCCCAGGCGCTGTCTCACTTCATCCGCCTGTGTGGCCGGGTCGAAGCCACACAGGCGGATCTCACCGCCATCGCGCCCGCGCAACCTTTCGATCATCTCGACCGTCGAGGTCTTACCCGCGCCATTCGGCCCCAACAAGCCGAAGACTTCGCCCTGCCGCACCTCAAAGCTGACGCCATCCACCGCGCGCGTCTCGCCGTAGCTTTTGCGCAACGCAGTAACGCGCACTTGGCTAAGCACGCCGCTGTTGTCTGCCGCCCTCAAATTTTGTTTTACTGTTGTGTCGAGCAACATACGTTCCTCCATTTCAGCCAGGTGTTAATGCGCGTGGCAACCGATGCACGACGGCACGTTGCGATTCGGTTGCGGTAACGGTTGATTGTCCAGCAAGCCTTGCGCGCGCGTGACATAAGCCGTGCCGCCAAGTTCGCTGACGATGCGTCGCGCGTAAGCGCTGGCCTTGGCGTGATCGCCCAACCGTTACCAGCCGCTGGCCAAACCCCACAGCAATTCGCCGCGCGCATGTTTGCCGAGTTTTTCAAAGTAGGCTTGCTGCAAGGCCAGCGTCTTTTCGTAATCCTGCACGGCGGTTTCCAGCAAGGCCTTGGCCTGCACGGGCACGGGCACATACTTGGAAGTTTCCAGCAACATCGCGCCGCGTGGGATGCGTGTGGACACGCTATTGGGTGCGAGCGCCACGCCTTCATTCAATTCCTTTTCGCCGCGCTCACAAAGTTCGCTGCCTTGTTGCAGCTCGCCTTTGCCGAAAGCCCAGCCCGCATACCTGAGCAAACCGCCGCCGTGCCAGACCAATGCTTCGGCGTGTTTCGGGTCTTGCGCCAGCATCTCTTCGCACAGCTTCATGGCCTTTTCGAAACGCGCTTGATCGCCCGCCATCCCAGCAAAAAAATCCTCGCGCACCTGCAAATCGAAGCGTTCGGCATTGGCGGGCGGCGCAGCTTTCGGTTGCGCCTGGTTTTGCGCGGCAGCCGGTTGCACGAAGCGGCTGGCGAACAAAGGCCACGCAATAGATGCCAGCAGCGCAGCGCTGACGGCCAGTTTGAGCAGTTGGTTCCGTGATCGAATGGTGTTCATTTCTTTTCCCTCCCAAGAAATTGTTGAGTTGTCGCTTGCACAGCCGACGATACGTCAGCGCGGCGCGGCTGGGTTGAGGCTTTCCGGGGAGCGGTAGGAAATTTCGGCTGAACGGTGGTCAGCCCGTGGGCGCAGCGTGGCATGGTTTTGCGCAGGGGAAAACGGACGCTTTGGCGTGCGTAGCACAACCTGCCGAGGGTGTGCTACGTCGCAGCTACGGCCAGGGCTTCACTTGCGACACCACGCAACCTCGGCAGGTTGCGCTACACCCGTGCGAGTCACACGTTCCTCCAAAAACGTCCTTGTTCATGAACACTGCGCGACGCTTTGGGAGGGATCAGGTTTGTTTCGTTCCGCAAGAAACCGCTAGCGAATTTGCGCTTCGACGACGTTGGCCGCCTTGCCCTCCACCCGCAATTCGACATTCACGACGCCGCGTCCGGCCAGCGTGCGCGGCAGGCGGATGTTGGCTTGATCCAGCCCGGCCAAGCTGCCTTGCGCGCCCGCGAAATTGAGCGGGACTTCGACGCCGCCGACGCGCGCGCTCACGTTCGCCAGACCTGTGTGATAGCGGAAGCCCGTGCCGAACAGGATCAAGTAAACCTGCTCTTGCTCTGCGCTCACATCAATCGGCGCGGCTACGAAGCGATTGAGCGCCGCGTTCCATTCGGCCACGGGTTCGACGCTTTGCGCGCCGTCGGGCTTGAGCCGGAAGACGACTGCGGCGGCCACACCCGCGCCACTGGCGTTCGCCGAGAAAATGCTGGGCGCGACGGCGGCGATTGTCAGCGGGCCAGTTGCCACGAGGTCAGCGCCGTTGTACACATTGAGTGTCGCCGCGCCGGGCGCTGTGCCCGCCGGGATCAAAGCGTTGAGTTGCGTGGGCGAGACGAAAAAGAGCGGCGCATTGCGTTCGCTGCCCGCGCTGTCTTTGACGCGCACTGAAGCGCCCGCGAGCACGGTCGGCAATGTCGCGGTCGTCGCGCTTTGCGTGGCCGTTGCCAGATTTGCGCCGAACGCCGCGATGATGGATTCAGGTGCGAGTTGTTGCCCGATGAAACTGGCGGCGGAAACTGTCGTGACGGCGGCGGGCGCGGTGGCGCGGCGCAATTCCCAAACGTCGTTATAAAGCGCATTGCCCGTGCCGCCAATGAGCAGCCAACGATCTTCGGCCTCGATGTAAGCCGCCATTGCGCCATTACGCGCGGCGGGGCCAGCGCCCGCTGACAACGGCGTCCATTGCCGGGTGCTCAGATCGAATTGCCACAACTCATCCGAGTTGCCGTTGCTGGTAAAACCGCCAAAGAGAATGAAGCGGTTGTCTTTGTCCACAAAACTACTGGCGAACCAGCGACCCGCCGGACGCTGCGCGGGCGTCAATTCCGTCCAGGCACGTGTTGCCAAATCAAAAGCCCAAATGTCATCGAGCGGGCCGTTGCGTTGGCCGCCGTAAATAATCATGCGCCGATTCGCGCGGTCATACGCGCCGGTCAACAGGCAACGGATTTGCGGGCGCGTCCCGTTGGGCGACCAATCCTGCCAGGCATTGTTGGCGAGGCTGAAACTTTGTGAGTCATTGAAGCGGCCCGCTTCGGAAGTAAACCCCGCGAATGAAACCAGGCTGCGCGAAACCGGATCGAAGATGCCCGCCGAGCCATAACGCTTCTTCGGGCGCGCGCTGTCAGCGGCGGGCGAGACATCGCGCCATTGCAGCGTCGTCAGATTGAGCGTCCACGTATCGTTGAAAAAGCCGCTGCCCTGCCCCGCATAAACGACCAGTTGCTGGCCCGCCGGATCATAAACGCCGTCAAAAGCGAAGCGTGGCGGCGGCGGCGTACCGACGGTTGACAGCTTGGCCCAAGCGCGCGTTTCCAAACTGAAGGCCCAGGTGTCATTGAGCGGGCCGTTGTCGCCCGACCCGCCAAAGATGATGACGCGTTTGCCGATTGGATCGTAAACCGCGACGCCATTGCGGCGCGCTTCGGGCTTATCTCCCGACGCGGGCGTGAGATTGCGCCACTGCCAATTGGAGGGAGCTTGCGCGGCAGCAGTGATTGCCAGCAACGCGACGATCAAGGCGAGTTGAATGAAGTTTGTTGTTTGACGCATACAGTTCCTTTACGGAAAGTTGGCAGTTGGCGGTTGGCAGTTACTTGCTTTTGATATTTTGTCTCATCCGGTTATTAGCATCGCCAACGGATGGTCGCTTCAAATCAACAACTGCCAACTGCCAACTGCCACTCGCTGTATCGCCAAACAATCGAGTTTTATTTCGCCTTTTCTACTTTGCCGAGTTCACGCAATACATCTTCATTCGATGGGCGCACTTTGTAATCCACCTCGACAAAACGCCAACGCACCTTGCCGTCACGGTCAATCACATAGGTCGCCGGATGCGGGAGGGGACGCTTGGAGCCTGCATTCAATAAGCCGTAACGATCAATTACACGGTGGTCGGCGTCGGAAAGCATCGGAAAATTGACGCCGGGCTGATCTTTGAGTTTGTCACGCAGGAAATGCGCCTTGTCGTGCGGGTCTACGCTAACGGCCAGGATTTCGACCTTGTCGCGGTAACTTTCATCTACAACGGATTTCAGCTTGCCAAGCTGAGCAGCACACCACGGTCACCAATAGCCACGATAGAACACCAGCACCACCGACTTTTTGCCGCGATAGGTTGAAAGCTGGACGGGTTTGCCGTCCTGATCTTCCAACACGAAATCGGGCGCGGCGTCGCCGACTTTGATGCGCTGCAAATCGGCGGGCGGCAAACCGGCGCCGTCTTGCGGCCCTGCTTTCACTTGCGCATTGGCCGTAGCTAGGCTCAAACCACCGAGCAAGACACACAGCAGCACGACCCAACGAATGTACGTCATACAGATTCCTCCAAAAGTTGAATTGAAAAACGCGCCGATCTTAGCAGGCTGAAACAGGTGCGTCTGTAGGCGGGATTACGTGCCGGATGTTCGTCTCGTTTACCGGATCACGCCGGACGGTAAAAGGCACAGGACTTCGCTGATGCCTGACTCCTGACTCCTGATTCCTGATGACCGAAAATTGCGGTGATTTTCAATGATCAGGAATCGGGAGTCAGGAGTCAGGAGTCAGGCGCGAGCTTAATCGCAACCGTCCAACGCATCGCGCAGCAGCGGCTTTATTAGATGCGTGTACGGGCAGCGTGGGGGTGCGGTACCGCGCGCGCGAGCAAGCGGAGGCGCTGCCCTGCTGCCAATTCGCCTCATTTGACGCGCCGCTTGCTCACGCGCGCGGTACCGCCCCGCCGTTCAGTGGTTTTCCCGTACACGGAAGTAAAAACCGATCTAGGCTTGCCATTTGCGCCACGCGGGGCCTCAGCGCACCACCGTCAACGACAGCGCTTGTGTATCAATGGCCGCCGGTGTTTGCGCATCCTGCACGCGCACGGTGAAGCTCCACGTGCCGCGCGTCGTCGCCGTGCCGCTGATGACACCCGTGGTCGCATTGAGCGCCAGCCCTGGTGGCAAGGCGCCGGCAGCCAATGACCAGGCGTAGGGTTTAAGTCCGCCCGTGGCTTGCAAGGTTTGCGCATAATTGCGGCCCTGGCGCGCGTTGGGTAATTTGCCGGTCGTGATATTTAGCGGCGCGGGCGCATTGACGGTCAGCGCAAACGCCTGTGCAGCAGTATCCGCCGGGGTTTGCGCATCGGCGACTTGGGCGGTGAAATTGAATGTGCCTGCCGCTGTGGGCGTGCCGCTGATGACGCCGGTCGCCGCATTGAGCGTCAGCCCCGCAGGCAAACTGCCGACGGTGATTGACCACTGATACGGCGCAACGCCGCCTGTGGCCGCGAACGTGGCCGAATACGCCGTGCCTACTGTGCCGCTAGGCACGCTCGTCGTCGCCAGCACTAAATCCGCCGGCATGGCACCCGCCAATTCATACGCGCCGATGTCGAACCAGCCATCATTCGGACGCGCTTCGCTGCTTTGATGTTTGACGTATTGCCACACGACGTTGTGCGCAGGCAGCACCGCCGCATTCAATGCTACGCCCGCATTGATGCAAGCTGAGCCGACGGCCAGCCTGTAATCCTGCCCGGCTTCATTCACGAAGCCCGGCGCGCTGCCAGTGACCGAAGTGTTGTTGTCATTCACAGTGCCGGTGAACGTGCCGAACGAAATCACGCGGCCCGGCTTGAACCAGTTATAAAGCAAATCAAGCACGCCGCTGTCGTCCAGCAGCGAGACGGTGTTGCCCGCCGCCGTCGCGTAAAAGATGTTGTTGCGCGCCTCGCAACGCTCTTCGTTCGTCGAAAGGCGAAAGAGCGTCGTGCGGTCGGTGCGCGTCGAGATGATCGTGTTGTTGTAAAAATACAGCACACCCTTGCGGTAATTGGCCGTCGTGCCACTGTCGCCGCCGTAATGCGTGAGCTGCCGATTGCCCGCCGCGTCGGGTTCAATCAACACATTGCCGTAAACGTGCGTCGTGCGGTAACGCGGATCGTTGCGAATCAGCACGCTGTCTTCGCCATCGGTCAGATCGAGTTGGCGGTTGCCGCCTTCGATCCAGTTGTAACGCACGACCTGCCCCGCCGAACGGTCTTTCAGATTATTGCCCAGACAGCCGGTGCGCAGCGGGCCAAAGCGGTTGTATTGATAGGTGATGCCGATGGCGGCGGTGTAGGCGTTGTGTTCGTAGATGCTATTCACGTTGCCGTTGTCGTAAATGTAGTTGCCCTCGACCAGGATGTCGCGCGAGGCCAGCGCATCGCTCGATGCCACAAAAAAGCCGTTGCCGCTGTCGTGCAGGATGCAGTTGCGGACGGTGATGTTCTCGCCCTTCTCGATGTAAATCGTGGCGGCGTTATTGACGTAACTTTGCGTCGCGCCGCTGGTCGAGGTGTAGGTGTAAGGCGGACGCCCGCTGCGAATGTCCAGATTCTCGATGGTGATGTAACGCGGCGTCGTGTCGGCGGGCACGCTGGCTCCGCCGATCTTGATGATCGAACGGTTCTCGTTCCAATAACTCAGCGCACTGCGCGTGGTCGCGCCGTTGCCGTCAATGATGGGCAAGGCACCGGTCGCGGCATCGGGCACGCCGCGCACGATGATCGGCGCGGCGGCGGTGCCCTGGCGGCAGATTACCCATTTTTCTTGGTACGGCGTCGCGCGCCAATAAATCAGCACCGTGTCACCTGCCAACAGCGATTCCCACGGCACCGCGCCGATGCTGGCGTAAGGCTTGCCCGGCCCGACTTCATAAACGGCGGCTTGGGCGAAAGGCGCGGTGAGCGCGAACAGAATGCATGTGAACAACAACGTAAAGAGACGATTTTGCATTGGTACTACCTCTTGAGAATTTTCACTGCGCTGCAACGCAGGCTCGCGCCTGCCTGTGCTGTAGCATGGTGGATGGTTTCAACGTGGATAGAGTTTGAAGCTGACGCATCACGACAGGCTCAGTCACCGGCTGAGCAGAGACGCCTTGGCTGGCAGGCTCAACGCCCCCAAGCCCGAAGCTGGTGCTGCATCATCATTTCCTCTCTAAAGATCGAAGGGTTGCGTGAGGAGCAAGAACGAGGGCAATCAATGTGGGTAACAACGCGGCTGGCACAAATTCCCAAGCGTTTTCACACCTAAACCCAATCACCTATACCTGTCACCTGAAAACTCGTGGGTTCTGCGATGGCGGCAGGGTAAAGCAGTTCGGCGGTTTGCGCCAGCGGAAAAATTTGCACCCCAGACTGTTTTTTTCACTCGCATCAGTGGCGTGAGTCGAGGTCAGCGCAGGTGATAAGGCAAGTGTCTGAGTTGTCTTACCACGCGTTTCAATCAACCGGGAACCCAGTAATAACGCTCGTAAGCACCAAGCCGAATCAAATCGCTTTCAGTGCGGCGTCTCCGCTTGTTCACGCGCGCGCTCCGGTGACTTGGAGCGGTTTTCTTTGCGGCTGAGTTCAGTGTTTTCGAGTTTGAAGCGCCCGTGGGCAAAGTCCAACATGCGATTGGCGCCGGCGGTTTCAAGCACGACTTGCTCAAGGGCCAACCCACGCTGCTCGTCTTGCCGATACGTCATCGTCAGCGCGCCCAGGTTGAAACGCAATTTTCCTTCAGTGTCACGCTGCGGCGGAAAACCAAAGAAGGCTTTCAATTGCGGCTCGGCTGCCGCCAAATCGCTGACCGTGAGCACCACTTCTTTGATTTGGGTCGCGCCGTTGGCGTGGCTGCGAGCGCTCGCGTCAAAGCCTTTGTCGGCATCGTCAGGCGAACAGACCAGCGGCAAGAGGGGGTGCAGCGGCACCAGCAAATTCCGCGTGATCAATTCGCCTTGAGCGCCGCGCCTTTCTTCGGGCAAGAGTTCCGAAACAAGCAGGCCGTTTTCAAGCAGTGCGCGGCGGCAACCCGTCAAATCGCGCGCTTGGAAAACGACGGATTCCCAGTCTTCATAAACATCCACCTCGTGCATCAGTTTGTGCAACGATTGGCCGCCGAACAGCTTGTACAACCCAAACTGACGCAGCCAGCGGGCCGCGCTGAGTTTCGGCCCGGCCCGGTACGCTCGCAACTCCAGATAGGTATTATCGCCAAAATAGATGAAGGCGCTTTCGCTGAGGCCATTGCCAGCCGCGCCGCCCTGGCTCACGGTGAAGCCGTTTTCCCGATAAGTCTGCAACGCCTCTGGCAGGTCGCGCACATTGAACACGACGTGCCCCAACCGCAAGGGCGTCGGATGCAACTCCGCCACCGGTTGTAAAGGGGCCTTGAAATCCAGTTCGGCATACAAATAACCACCAGCCAACACCAACACATCAATTGCCAAACCAAGTAAGAGCATCTTTTTAAGCTTGGGGGATACCATCTTTGCTCCGTTTGGGTGTTTAGGTCAGCCGCAAGCTGCAACCACAACAGTCAAAGCAAGGCGGTGGCGTGATCACCGCAAAAGCCGCGCGACAACCATCTCGCGCGGAGTGACAGCGCTCTAAATTTCGAATTTTTGAAAGCGATACTGTGGCGTAACTGCGGCCCGTGCTGTTTGACGGGCCGAGCATAAACGCCGCCGCCAATTATTGCCAGCCAGCGCCCCCCCTTCAGCCAACAAGTAAGTGCCCACTTACAATTTTAGCTTGCGCCGCCCGCGTGGCGTGTGGTAAGTAAGTACATACTTACTTACGATTGACTCCGTCAGGACTGAGGTGATTGAAAAACGCGCATGACGCCCAAACACGAACTTGAAAAACCCAACGTGGCCCGCATGGCCGCCGAAGACCGCCGCCAGCAGATCATTGAGGTGGCCGTCCGGCTTTTTTCGCAAAAGGGCTTTCGCGGCACCACGACCAAAGAAATCGCCCTCGCCGCCGGGGTGAATGAGGCGATTATCTTTCGGCACTTTGCGACCAAACGCGAGTTGTACACCGCGATTATGGATCGCAAGGCCTGCTCCGTGGAGATACAGGCGATTCAGCAGGGCTTGGATGAAGCCATGCAGGCCAAGGACGATCACCGCGTTTTCACGCACCTGGCCTTTCATCTGCTCGAATTCCACGAGCACGACGACACCGCCATCCGGCTGCTGTTGTATAGCGCGTTGGAAAAGCACGAATTGGCTGAAATGATTTTTCGCAATCATATTTCGCGCAAGCACCGCCAGTTGGCCGATTACGTCAAACAGCGCATCGCCGATGGCGCGTTTCGCCGCGTCAATCCGCTGCTGGCCGTGCGCGGCTTTATGGGGATGCTCATCAATCAGGTGATGCATCGCAAGTTTTTTGACTTTGACGGGCACGACACCGTGCCGCAGAACAACCGGCATCTCGCCGAAAAATACGCCGAGATGTTTCTGGCCGGCATCCGGCAGACCGCAGAGCCGAAACGCTAGCGACGGCGACATTGACGAATAAAGAAACAGGCTCCACATCGTGGGAATCTCTGGAGAAGGAACAGCAATGAAGAACGAGCAAGCTCTCAACCGAACTTTCATACACTCCCTCGCGCATTTCGCGCTGCTCTTGGCGGCCCTGGCGCTGGCGTTCTATGCCAGCGCATGCAGCCGCAAGGCCGAAAGCGGCGCCGAACCCATCGCTGAAGCCGCCGGTAAAACCACCGGCAAGGCCGAAGCGGCGCCGACTGCCGTGCCACCGGTCGAAGTCACGACGGCCACCGCCATCATGCGCAACCTGCAACGCGGCGTTGACGTCGTCGGCTCCTTCACCGCCGACGAAGAGGTCGTCGTCGCCGCGCAAGCCCCCGGCGAACTGGCGCAACTGAATGTGGATTTTGGCAGCTACGTGCAGGCGGGTCAGGTCATTGCCACGATTGATCAGCGCGATGCCAAACTCAAAATCGAGCAGGCTGAAGCGACGTTGAAACAAACGCTGGCCCGCTTAGGAATGAAAGACGGAGCAACGTTTGACGCGACGCAAAATGCCGATGTCAAAGTCGCCAAGGCCCAACTCGATTGGACAAAAATGGATTTGGAGCGCGCCGCCAAGCTGGTTGAAAACGGCGATGTCTCGCGTTCGATCTACGATCAGGCGCAAACGCAAAACAATCTGGCGCAGGCGCGTCATCAGGCCGCGATTGATGCGGTCAATCAACAACTCGCCGTCGTCGAGCAGCAGCGGTCGGCGTTGAATCTGGCGAAGAAAGCGCTGGCGGACACGGTCGTGCGCGCCCCCATCAGCGGCGCGGTCAAAGAGAAGCACACGGCGCGCGGCGCTTATCTGCCCGTCAATGGCCGCATCGTCACGCTGGTCAAAATCAATCCGCTGCGCTTGCGCGCCGACATTCCCGAAGCGTCCGCCGCCAGCGTGCGCACGGGTCAGCAGATGACGGTCACCGTAGAGTCCTTCCCCAATCGCACCTTCACCGGGCGCATCGTGCGCATCGGCCCGTCGTTGAATGAGCAAACACGCGCGCTGACCGTCGAAGCGCAAGTCGCCAATCCCGGCAATTTGCTGCGCCCCGGCATGTTCGCCAAATCTTCGCTGATCACGGTGCCCAACGCGCCCGCGATTTTGGTGCCCAGCAAAGCGGTCGCCACCGTCGCGGGCCTCACCAAAGTATTCGTAATCGCCAACGGCAAGGCCGAAGAAAAGATCGTCAAGCTGGGTGTCACTGACGGCGACCTGATCGAAATCAAAGAAGGCGTCAGCAACGGCGCGACGCTCGCCACCAGCAACCTGGATCGGTTGCAAACCGGCAGCGCCGTCAGCACGAAATAAGACGAACGATGAAGAAAGCCTGAAACAAGGCTAGGAATCAGCAGGAGAAGCTATGCAGAAGTTAGCCGAATTATGTGTGCGCCGTCCGGTCTTCGCCACGATGTTGATAATGACGCTCGTGGTGCTGGGCATCTTTTCCTACAACCGCCTGACGGTCGAGCGCTTCCCGCGCGTCGAATTCCCGACCATCACCGTGACCACGCGGCTGCCCGGCGCGGCTCCCGAAGAAGTCGAAACCGAAATCACCGACAAGATCGAAGAGGCCGTCAACACGATCAGCGGCATTGAAGACCTGCGCTCGACTTCGTCCGAAGGCGTCTCGCTCGTTTTCATCACCTTTGACCTGAACCGCGAACTGGATTCGGCGGCGCAGGACGTGCGCGACAAAATCAACACGGTCATCCCCGAATTGCCGCAAACGATTGATCAGCCGACGGTCGAAAAACTAGACCCAGACGCCTCGCCGATTATGACGATTTCGGTGGCCTCCAATCGCAGCGTGCGCGAGATCACCGAATACGCCGACAAGGTGTTGCGGCGGCAAATCGAATCGGTCAACGGCGTCGGCCAGGTGCAAATCCTGGGCGGGCGCAAACGCCAGGTGAACGTTTATCTCGAAGGCGACAAGTTGCGCGCTTACAACCTGACCGTCGCGCAAGTTTCGCAGGCGCTGCAAGGGCAAAACCTGGAAGTCCCCGGTGGCCGCATCGAACAGAGCAATCGCACGTTGACGCTGCGCACGCTGGGGCGGCTGCAATCCACTGCCGAGTTCAACAACATCGTCGTCGCGAACCGCAACGGCTACCCGATCAAAATCTCCGACCTGGGTCACACCGAAGACGGCGTCGAAGACGAACTCAGCGCCGGGCGTTTGAATGACACGCCCGCGCTGCTGTTGAACGTGCGCCGCCAATCGGGCACCAACACGGTGGATGTGGTGAACGAAATCAAAGCGCGGCTCGACGAATTGAAGAAGAACCTGCCGCCCGGTTACACGGTGCAAGTCGTGCGCGACCAGTCAGTCTTCATCCTCGCCTCGTTCCACGCCATCCGCGAACACTTGATCATCGGTTCGATTCTGGCGGCGCTGGTCGTGCTGCTGTTTATGCAAAACCTGCGCGCGACGATCATCGCGGCGATTTCGATTCCGACTTCGATCATCTCGACCTTCGCGGCGATGGAATATGCCGGGATCACGTTGAATGGCCCCTCGATGCTGGGGCTGACGCTTTCGGTCGGCATCGTGATTGACGATGCGATTGTGGTGCTCGAAAACATCTTCCGCTACATCGAAGAGAAGGGCTACGAACCATTCCAAGCGGCCATTGAGGCGACGAAGGAAATCGGCTTGGCGGTCATGGCGACGACGCTTTCGCTGGTCGTGATCTTTCTGCCCATCGGCTTTATGCAGAGCATTCCAGGCCGCTTCTTCAAAAGCATCTCGCTGACGATGGCGTTTGCGATTCTGGTTTCGCTGCTGGTCAGTTTCACGCTGACGCCGATGCTCAGCGCGCGAATGTTGAAACGCCTCAAACGAAAAGCGGGCGAACCGAGTCAACCCGGCGCGCCAGCCCACGAGGTCGAAAAATCTTCGTTCATTATGCGCTGGCTGGATCGCGGCTATACGAAGTTGTTGACGCTGGCGCTGCATCATCGCGTCATCGTGACCGGAATTGCGTTGCTGGTGCTGCTTTCGCCCGCTGTGCTGGGCCGTTTTGTCGGACTGAATTTCTTCCCGCAAGATGACCAGGACGAGTTCGAGGTCAATTTGCGTGCGCCCGAAGGCGACTCGCTGCAAAAGACGCTGGACTTGGCGCAACGCTACGCGGCCAGCATTCGCCAGCTCGGCCACATCAGTTACACGCTGACGACGCTGGGCGAAGACCAACAGCGCACGTCCAATCTAGCGAAAATTTATGTGCGCCTGGCGCCGCTCAACACGCGCACGATTTCGCAGTTCGAGATCATGAACCAGGTACGCGATCAGATTTCGCCGAAGTTCAACGCAGAAAACCTGCGCATCACGGTCGCGCCGGTGGCCGCGATTAGCGGCGGCGGCAGCAATTTCAGCGCCGATGTTGCCTATGTGCTGCGCGGCCCCAATCTGGAAAAGCTCGACCAGTATTCGACGCGCCTGCTCAACAAACTCAAAGCCACGCCCGGTGTGGTGGACGTGGACAGTTCGCTGATTCTGGGCAAGCCGGAATTGCGCGCGGCCATTGACCGGCAAAAGGCGGCGGATTTGGGCGTGAACATTTCCGATGTCGCACAAAGCTTGCGCCTGCTGGTGGGCGGCGATCAAGTCTCGACCTATAACGAAGGCGGCGAGCAATACGAAGTGCACGTGCGCGCGGCGGAAGATTTTCGCACCAACGCGAGCGGCATCGGCCAACTCAATGTGCCATCCAATCGCGTGGGCAGCGTGGGGCTGGACAACATCGTCAAGCTGCAAGAGGCCACCGGGCCAACCCAGATTCAGCGCTTGGGGCGGCAGCGGCAGGTGCTGATCACGGCCAACCTGCGGCAAGGCTTTTCGCAAAGCGCCGTGCTCGCCATGCTGGCCAACGAGGTCAAGGCGATGAATTTGCCGCCCGATTATGTGGCGGGCGTTTCAGGCAACAGCAAGGAACTGGCGCGCACGGGCAAAGGCTTTCTGCTCGCCTTCCTGCTCTCGTTTATTTTCATGTACATCGTGCTGGCCGCGCAGTTCGAATCATTCATCCATCCGGTGACGGTGCTGCTGGCCTTGCCGTTGAGCCTGCCGTTCGCGCTGCTTTCGCTGATCATCACCGGGCAGGCCTTCAATATGTTCACGATGCTGGGCCTGCTGGTGCTCTTCGGCATGGTCAAAAAGAACTCGATCTTGCAGATTGACCACGCCAATGGCTTGCGCGCCAAAGGCATGGAACGGCACGAAGCGCTAGTGCAATCCAGCCGCGACCGCTTGCGTCCGATTCTGATGACGACGATTGCTTTTGTCGCGGGGATGTCGCCGCTCGCTTTCAGCAAAGGCGCGGGCGCGGGCATCAACCGGTCGACTTCGGTGGTCGTCATCGGCGGGCAAACGCTCTGTCTGTTGCTGACGCTGGTGATGACGCCGGTGTTCTATTCGCTCTTTGACGATGCCAAAAACTCCGCCATCTGGGGGCGGATCAGCGGTTTCTTTGGCGGGATGATGGAAGGCGCGCGGCAAAAGACGGCGGAGGCGGTTTCGTCGTTGCTTGGCACGTTCGGTAAGTAGGAGTGTGCGGTGCCAGCCAAAGACCTTTTCCATGATTCAGTCAAACTCAGCCTTGAGCAAGCGGGCTGGACAATCACTGCTGATCCGCTTTTTCTCAAGGTTGACGGTCAAAAGCCTACGTTGATCTGGCGGCGGAAAGGGTGCTGGCGGCACAGCGCGGAGCCGAGCGAATTGCTGTCGAAATCAAAAGCTTTACGAGCGGATCATTTCTCGATGACTTTCATTACGCGGTCGGACAGTATTTGAATTATCGCGCCGTGCTGGCGCTGCGTGAACCGGAGCGCGTGCTCTACTTGGCGGTGCCGCTTGATACCTATGAAGCCTTTTTCCAAGCTGGGATTGCGGCTATTTCCGTGCAGACATACGCAATCAAATTGCTGGCTTACAATCCCGCCACACAGGAGGTGTTGCAATGGATAAATTGACTGCTTACCAAAAAATCGTTGAAGCGATTCTGCGGCAGTACTACCAACTTTCCCTTGACGTGCCCGCTGGCGCACCAACGATTGAAGATCAAATTTTGATTGACCACGAAAATGGGCATTACCAACTCATGCACGTCGGCTGGGATGGCATGAAAAGGGTTTACGGCAGCCCCCTGCACTTGGACATCAAAGACGGCAAGATTTGGATTCAAGCTGATGGAATTGATATTCAGGGCGGCATCGCCAAAGAGCTGACCGAACGCGGCGTGCCCAAAGAAGACATCGTGCTGGCTTTCCACGCCCCTTACAAACGCCCTTACACCGGCTTTGCGGTGGCGTGAGCGGAAATGAAAAAAGCGGCTCAGGCCGCTTCGTTTACCGTTGAGTTGTTGAACCGCTTAGCGCACGCCGCCGAGACCGTAACCGTCGGCCGCCACTGCGCGTTGCACGGGAGAGCCGCCGACGGCATAGCCGCTGGCCGTCACGGTGCGTTGCACGGGCGCTCCGCCGAGGCCGTAACCGTCGGCCATCAGGTTCAGGTTCGCGGGGTTCATCATCAACAACCAAAACATCATCGTGTAAAACATAAAAGCTCCTTTTGAAAAAAAGTATCTCGTTCTTTTCAACGACCAACGGGCTGACCGGCAGCGCGTTGGCTTTTTGGTTCGCTTAAACCAATTTCGTTTCTCGTTGGCAGCTACGGCCCAGCCAGGGCGGGTGGATTCAAGCGTGCCGCGAATTTTTTCTGAGCGGAATTTCAAATGCCTCTCTATTTGACCGAACAAGACGTAACCCAATTGCTGACGATGGGCGAGACGCTCGCCGCCGTCGAAGCCGTCTTCAAAGCCTACGCCGTGGGCCAGGCCAGCAACCAGCCGCGCCGTCGCGTGCGCGGGGGCGGCGGCACCTTGAATGTCATGAGCGGCGCGGTCGCCAACATTGGCGGGTACGATGGCTTGCTGGGAATGAAAGCGTATACCGTGACGCCCAAGGGCTATCGTTTTTTCGTGAATCTGTTTGAAGCCACGTCGGGCCAACTGCTCGCTTTCATCGAAGCCGACAAGCTCGGCCAAATGCGCACGGGCGCGGCCAGTGGCGTGGCGACGAAATACCTGGCGAAGCCGGAGGCGCAAACGGTCGGCCTTTACGGCACCGGTTGGCAAGCCCAGTCGCAACTGGCGGCGGTGTGCGGAGTGCGCAACATCAAAAGCGTCAAGGTGTATGGCCGTAAACCCGAAAAGCAGGCGCAGTTTTGCGCACAGATGAAAGCCGAATTGCAACTTGATGACATCGCGCCGGTCACGCAACCCGAAGCCGCCGCCGAGGCGGACATCATTTGCACCATCACCACCGCGCGCGAACCGGTTTTGCACGGCGCGTGGTTGCAACCCGGCGCGCACGTCAACGCGGCGGGCGCCAATTCGGTCTTGCGGCGCGAATTCGATGACGAGACAGTCAAACGCGCGGCATTCATCTGCGCCGATTCGGTCGAACAGGCGCATCTCGAAGCGGGCGAACTGATCGTGCCGATTGAAAAAGGTATGCTTAATTGGGAAGCCGTGCACGAGTTGCGTTATGTCGTAAATGGCAATTTGAAAGGCAGACAAAACAATGATGACATCACCGTCTTCAAATCGCTGGGACTGGCGCTTGAAGACGTGGCGGCGGCGGCGGTCGTGTACCGCAACGCCATTGCACAAAAGATTGGGAAGGAGCTATGAAAAATCAGTTGGCAGTTGGCAGTTGGCAGTTGGCAGTTGGCAATTTCGCAAGACTTGCGGAGCGTATTTTTTGTTTGTTGGCTGTGGGCTTCGCCCTAACAGGGATGGCGGCGGCGCAAGACGCCAATGTCAAATCTCAAATATCGAATTTGAAATCCGAGCAACGGGTCGGCGTGGATAGCGCCAAGCGGCAAAACCTGACCATGCGCGAGGCCATCACGCTGGCGCTGGAAAACAACCGCGACATCGAGATCGAAAAGATCAATGTGCAGATGAATGAGTTCGAGGTGCGCGCGGCTTACGGCGCTTATGATCCGACGGTGAGCACGGGGTTGTTTTATAACCGGCAGACGACGCCCGTGGCTTCGATTCTGGCGGGCGGCGAAAACGGACGCTTGACCACCGATAGCCTGTCGGGCACGGCGGGACTGACACAGCGCTTCATGGAGCAAGGCAGCGTGTTGCAAGGCACCTTCGACAATCACCGCGACACGACGCAAAACCTGTTTCAGTCGCTCAATCCGACTTACAACACCTCGCTCAATTTCAATTTCACGCAGCCGTTGTGGAAGAACCGCACGATTGACGCGCCGCGCCGCCAGATCAAGATCGCCAAGAAACGCCTCGATCTGTCGGACAGCCAGTTTCGCCAGCGCGCCATCGAGATCATCGCGTCCGTGCAACGCGCCTATTGGGAGTTGGTCTTTGCGCGCCGCGACCGTGAGATCAAACGCGAATCGGTCGAGCTGGCCGACACGCAACTCAAACACAACGAACGCCTGGTCGAAGCCGGCACGCTCGCGCCCGCCGACATCATTTCGGCCCGCGTCGAATTGGAGCGCCGCAACGACGAGGCCGAAGCCGCGCTCGACGCCATTCAACGCGCCGAGAACGCGCTGAAGACCTTGATGCTGCAACCCAGCAGCGGCGGGCAATGGCAGGCCGAGTTGATCCCGGTCGAAGCGCCGCAGGTGGATTCGAGTAATTCCCTGCCGCTCGAAGACGCCGTCCGCCTGGCGCGCGTCAATCGCCCCGAGATGCAGCAATTCAAATTGCGCGGCGAGATCAACCAGATTGACGCCACCTATTTTCGCAACCAGACCAAACCGCAAATTGATCTGGTCGCCAATTACGGCACTATCGGCTTGGCCGGCAGCGCGCGCACCGAGACGAACTTTTTCCAGGCTTCGAATGATCTGCTTTACGCCAATCTCAACAACCTCATCACCCGCGTAAATCTGTTGGACACCACCAAGCCGCCGATACCACTATTCCCGACTTCGACGGGCGGTTCGGGCATTCCCGGCTTTCTGATCGGCAGTTATGGGCAGAGCCTGGCGAATCTGTTCAAGAATGATTTCCGCACCTTCCGCGTCGGCGTGAGCATCAACCTGCCGCTGCGCAATCGCACCGCGCAGGCCAATCTGGGCCACGCGCTCGCCGAAGGCCGCCAGATCGAAGTGCAGCGGCAACGGCTGGAACAACTAATCGAAGTCGAAGTGCGCAACGCCCTGCAAGCTGTCGAGACGGCCAAGAAGCGCGTCGAAGCGGCCAAGAATTCGCGCACGAACGCCGAGCTGCAATACGCCAGCGAGCAACGCAAATTCGACGCGGGCCAGAGCACCAACTTCCTGGTGCTGGATCGCCAGAATGCGCTGTCGGCGGCGCGGGGCCGTGAATTGCGCGCCTTGACCGATTACACTAAAGCCGTGGCTGAATTGCAGCGGGCGCTTTCGACGACGCTCACCAGCAACAGCGTCGAGATTCAATCGGCGATTCCGAATCAATAGAATTTTGCCGCCGATAAACGCCGAAGACTGCGGATTGATCTTGGCTTGATTCGCCAAGATCAATCCGCAGTCTTCGGCGTTTATCGGCGGCAGCTTTGCTTTACCGTACCCGCATGGTCGGATCGCCAAACAACACAAAGCTGTTGCGCACATCGGCGTTGCCAGAGGCGAGACGCGCCGCCGTCATCGCCTCGCCCAGCGTTTTGCCTTCGCCAAACAGCGCCTGAAACAACGCCTGATTGAACAGCAAAGCCGGTTCGGGAAAGATCAGCGCCGAGGTGCCCACCGTCGCAAACGCGCCGCCACTGCTTTCCACCAACACAGCTTCGCTCAGGCCGGTCTGGCTGGGGTCAATGAAATATCCATTCAGGCAAGTCGTCATCACGAACAGGGCTTTGGCCGTGTTGGTCAGCGCGGGCGCATCTTGCGAACGCAACAGGCCATCGCCCGTCCAGAATTGGGTCGAACCGTGACCGAGCCAATTGACCACCAACGGCGCTGCCTGATTGACGCTGTTGACGATCATGCCGCGCACCTGATCGGCCGTGCCGTCATCGCGGCTGATGAATTGTTTGACCATCAACGGCGGCAATAACGCGGCCAGGCGTTCGTTCTCGGCCCGAAAATCCAGCCCCGGTTGCGCCCGGTCGGAAACCAGCAACGCGCCGCGCGGCGTCAGCGCGGGTTTGAAACTGACGAGCTTCGTGACCAGCGCCTCGGCTTGCATCGCCGTCCGCACGGGCAAGCGGCCCAGCGCCAATTCCGGCAAGGCGTCGCCATCGGCATCCGCGAACCAGTTGTCGAGCGCCGTTTCAAAGAAAAAGGTCGCGCCCAATTTGGTCGGCACAAAATCAAAATCGCCCAGCCCCAGATAATTGCGCGGGTCTTGTGTGGCATCGCCGATAAACAGCGCGTACTTTGGCTGGCGCGACCAATTGGCGCGGGCGTAACTCAACAGGTCTTTGACGGCGGCGGGCGTGCGCGTGCCGCAGGCGAATTCGTCGTAGGCGTCTTCCACATCCACGACCGCAACATTAATTCCGCTCAAGCGGCGCGCCGTGGCCAGGCGGTCGGCGGCAGCGCGAAAATCACGATGCGTCACGATCACCAACTCAGCGCCGTTCTGGGGCGCGCGCCAATTCGACGGCTGATTCAACGTCAGGCCCGCGACCCGTGCCAATTGATTGTCGGCCAGCGCCAGATAACTGCCCCCCGCCTCGCTCTGCAACGCGAAGCCGAAGCCCGCGCCCGACGCTTGCACGCGCACCAACAATTCGCGCGCCCCCAGCGCAGCGCCGGTGATTTCCAGCACGCGGATGTTCGGCGTGCTGAAACCATTGATGAAGGCCGTCTGGCCCGCATTCAAGCTGAAATTCAAAGCATCGGCGTCGGCAACGTAGCGGCGCGGATAGCGCAGCCGCACGCTTTCAACCAGGCTGATGTCAGCGCTGCCGACGGTTGAGAGCAACCGGATTTCGTTGTCCCCTTCAAGCAGCCAGCGCACCGGCAAGCTCAACGCGGCGACCTGGCGCGTCGGCCCCGTGAAATTGACGGCATCGGTGGCTTGCCCGTTGATCTCGACCAGCACCGTGTGCGCCTGCCCGGTCACGCCCTGCAACGTCAGTTCGAGTTGGGCTGGCCCGGCGGCGGCGCGGTTGAGCGCTTTCACATTCAGCGCCTGCACAATGGCGTTGTTACTGACGACCGGGCCAAACCAGTTTTCGGCGTCGCCGTTGAACAAGCCTGAAAAATAGATGCTGCGGTCTTTGCGCTCGATGGTTGAAAGGTAGCTGGTGGCGTTGACCGTGCTCGCCGTTTTTGCTGGCTGCTCCTCAATGCGCAACGCCGACTTGGTCGAAAGCGTGCTCGCCACCAGCCAATACACGCGCGTATCGGTCGAAGGCAAATCATTGCCGCGCCCATAAAACTCCACCGTCTCGACGCGATTGCCTTTGCCCGTGGTTTTGATCGGCGCTTCGCTGCCGTCGGCGAACATGCGCAACCACGCGGGGTTCACATTCGGATTGAAACCAATGGCGGTCAACTCCGCCGCCGTCACGCGATACCAACCGGGCTTCCGCACGGCCAGCTTGGCGGCTTTTTCGTTGGGCACTCCTGTCCAAATGGAGGCCGCCGTGCCGTTCTGCGCTTGCAACCACTGCCCGGTCTCGACCGCGCGCCAACCGCTGGGTTCACCATTCAACGCCAGCCCCCACGAACTTTCCGCGGTGTCCGCGCCGGCCCACTCACGCTGGGCGTCGGGTTGCGCCTCGACATTGATTTCGCTCAGCAAACGCGCGTTCACCGCAGCTTTCCCACGGGCCACATTGTCTGCAGCGGCGGGCTGCTGGCCGGTGGCATAAACCGGGCCATGCCAGCGCGTCGCGCCGCTCAGTTCCACGACTTCGAGCCAATAGCTATCGCCCGCCACGCCCTGCGCATCGTTCCAGGCATAGGATTGCCCCGCCATCAGCACGCCGTGTTCGCCCGCCAGCAAGGCCGAACCAGCAATCAAAGTGGGATTGACCCGCACGCGCTCACCGGCTTCCGTCCGGTAAAGATTGAAGCCCAGATTGTCGGCTTCGTAACCCGTGCGCCAGCGCAAACTCACTCCTGCGCCGCCGCGCCTGTTGGGGCGGACAGCGGCGCGGCTTTCACTGGTGACGGCATTGGTAACGGCATTGGTAACGGCGTCAAATTCCATCAGCCGGACTTCGCGGCGGGCCGGTTCCTCTAACTGGTTAGGATTCGGGCGCGCCTGCCGCGCGGGGATTTGCGCCGCCGTGCGCCACCCGCGCCCGTCCGCGCCAACCAGCCATACGGCGCAGAGCAAGAGCAGGAAAGTTGTGAGGGAATAGTGCCAGGCAGCGCGCTGCCTGGCCTTCGGTGATAGGGCAACCTTGGGATGCAACATTTGGGTACTCCTCTGAAAACTGGCGGGGCGCAACGCGTTGACACACGCCAAGCTGAACCTTGCGCAGCCGCGACAGAACGCCGCGACGCATAAGATGCAACGCCAACGCAACACGCCAGTTTAGGGAAAACCAGTGCCGGTTCTGGATTCAGTTGTTCTGTTTCGCTGAATGCATCAAGGAAGGCTCAGAGGATTTATCCGGCGGTAGCGATAACCGTTCACCAATTCCCACCCTAGCTCACCATGGCTCACCGGAAACAATCAGGGCACCATCATTGCACTTCCGCTCGTTTGCGAGGAATCTCGCCCGCAAGGGCTTATACCACATCTGCGACTTTTGAACATGAGGGTTGAGGACTAAGACGCAATTTATTTCCAGGCAGGATGGAATCCAACGCCCACCGCATCAGTGCCAGGAGAGGGATGAGGGATGAAGGATGAACCAAGATTGTCAGGACTTACGCAGAAACTTGCCACAGAGGCACAGAGACACGGAGCAAGACCCAGAACTCTCCTGACAAGCGAGAAAAGCTCTGTGTCTCTGTGCCTCTGTGGCAATCTTGCTTGGTTTTTGCGTAAGTCCTGATTGTTATTCATCCTTCATCCCTCATCCTTCATCCTTGAGTTATTGCTGCTGCTGTTGCTGGGCATAGTCGTCATCCATTTGTGCCGGAGCGCTCCAGGTGGCGACGGGCATCAATTTTGTTTCGAGCAAAGGGGCTTCGGCCAGGGCGACTTGGACGCCGACGCTGAGTTCACTGCTGGCATTGCCTTTGAACACCCCGCGCGTGGGCGGCACATCGCTGTAATCGCGGCCCACGGCGGTGCGAATGTGGCGGTCACCGACCAGCAGATTGTTGGTTGGATCAAAACCGATCCAGCCCAACTCCGGCAACCAGGCTTCGACCCAGGCGTGAGTAGCGTTGGCTTCGGAGCGGTCTTGGTAGTCGCCGTGATACAGATAGCCGCTGACGTAACGCGCCGGGATGCCGCGCCAGCGCAAGAGCGACAACATAATGTGCGCAAAATCCTGGCACACGCCGCGCCGCTCATCCAGCGCGAGATCAATCGGCGAATCCACGCTGGTGGCGTTGGGAACATAATCAAAGTGCTCATAAATCGCCGTGTTGATGCGCCGCAACAGACTCAACGGGTCTGCGTCCTGATCGAGTTGCCAGTCATGCGCCAGTTCCAACAACAGCGGCGTTTCCGCGACGAATGGGCTGGGCGCCAGATAGTCCCAGAGTTCATCGCGCTTCCTCGCCTGTTGCAAGGCCTCCCATACATCTTGTCCGACGGCGTCCGGCAATGCGGCAGCGGGCGTCATTTCGACGGTGGTTTCCGCCGTGATCTTCAGTTCTTTATGTTTGCCCGGAATGTCGAAGTGGTGCACGACATTGCCCAGGAAATCGCCGTAGGCTTGCAAGCGCGCGCGCGGTTGCGTGTTCAGGTCGAATTTCAAACAGCGTTGCCCAACCTCACTGCGCGGTTGCATGCGCACTTCGGTGATGCTTTCGGTAATGGGTGAACTGTATACAAACCGCGTGACGTGGCGAATGGAATAAAACATAGTCAGTGGTCAGTGGTCAGTGGTCAGTGGTCTTGGTTTCAACTGACCACTGACCACTGACCACTATGAAGCGAGGGCGACCTCTACCGGATAAGAAATGTATTGTTGCGCCACGGCAGTATGAATCTGCATACATTGGCGCTGAATGTTGTCGAGATAGGCGTGCAGGTTATCGGCGATGATCTCGTCCATCTGGGCGAACCCCAGCGTCGCGCGCAACTTGCCGGCCAGGCGTTCGGCACGGCCCGCCCGGCCTTTGCCGGCAATCTTGGCGATGGCTTGCAAAGCGGCTTCGACGCGTTCGGCGGCAAAGCGCACGGAGCGCGGGGATTCGGCATTGAGCAACATAAATTCGGCAATGCGCTCTGACTTCAAATCCGCCGTGTAGGCCTGGCAATACGCCTCAAACGCCGTACACGATTTCAACAAGGACACCCAGGAAATGTAATCAGTGCGGCTCTGTTCCGGCTGCTCCGGCGCATCCAGCAAGGCGCGCAAATGCACATCCAACAGCGTCGCCGTCGCGCCCGCGCGTTCGATAAAACGTCCCAGTTGGATAAAGTGCCAGCCCTCACCGTGATTCATCGTCGCATCGGTGATGCCTTGGAACAGATGCGAGCCGTCTTTGATCGGACGGTAAAACTCGTGCGGCTGGGCGTAGATTGCATCCATCTTGGCTTCGCGCGCGCGCAGATAAAGCCGGTTCAGCCGCTCCCACATCTCTTCGCTGATTTGTTCGCGCACCTGCCGGGCGTTCTCACGCGCCGCCGTGATGCAGGCGACCAGCGAATCCTGCTGGCGCAGATTGAAGGTCAAGTGCTCGGTGATGCAATACACATCGCAGGGCGACGTTTCCGGCATCGCTACCCGCAAGCTATTGAGCATCCATTGCCAGCGCTCGTTCGCCTCATCCTGCGACTGATCCAGCAAACTCAGGTTGAGATCGAGCAAGCGCGCCGTATGCTCGGCCCGCTCCAAATAACGGCTCATCCAATAAAGATTGTCAGCAACTCGTGAAAGCATGTTGTTAGAGGCTAGAGATTAGGGGCTAGGAGCTAGAGCTAATTAGCCCCTAGCCCCTAGTACTCCATCAAGCTGAAAATGAGGGATGTAGGGCGGGATTTAATCCCGCCCTACATCCCGGATGCGCTCTCAGCATCCATCACTTACAGCTTGATGGAGTACTAGCCCCTAATCCCTCAATATAAAATCCAAGTGTCTTTACTGCCCCCGCCTTGCGAGGAATTGACGACCAGCGAGCCGCGCCGCAAGGCCACACGGGTCAGGCCGCCCGGTACGATGGTGGCTTGCTCGCCATAGAGAATGTACGGGCGCAAATCCACGTGGCGCGCCTCGACCCGGCCTTCGATAAAGCAGGCCGCGCGGGACAGCGCCAGCGTCGGTTGCGCGATGTAATTGCGCGGATCGGCCTGAATGCGTTGGCGAAACTCTTCGCGCTGCGCGGCAGTGCTGTGCGGCCCGATCAGCATGCCGTAGCCGCCCGATTCGCCGACGGCCTTGACCACCAGCTTATCGAGATTTTCCAGCACGTGCTGCCGCTGCTTGTCTTCACTCAGCAAAAAGGTGTGGACGTTCGGCAAGATCACGTCTTCATTCAAATAGTATTTGATGAGCGCGGGCACATAGGCATACATCGCCTTGTCATCAGCGACGCCCGTGCCAATCGCATTGGCGAGCGAGACGTTGCCTGTGCGGTAGGCGTTGAAAAGGCCCGCCACGCCCAGCCCCGAATCGGGCCGGAAGGCGAGCGGATCGAGGAAGTCATCGTCTACGCGGCGGTAAACCACGTCCACGCGGCGCAACCCCGCCGTCGTGCGCATGTAAACCACATTGTCATGCACGATCAGGTCGCGGCCTTCGACCAGTTCGATGCCCATCTGCCGCGCCAGGAAAGTGTGTTCGTAGTACGCCGAATTGAAGACGCCGGGCGTCAGCAATACGATGGTCGGATCGGGCCGATTGGCCGGGGCCAGCGAACGCAACGTCGCCAGCAACGCTTGCCCGTAATGGTCAATCGGGCGGACGTTGTAATTGCCAAACAGGCGCGGATAGACCTTTTTCATCACCACGCGATTGGCGAGCATGTAAGACACGCCGCTCGGCACGCGCAGGTTGTCTTCCAACACGGCGAAGCTGCCATCATTCACACGCACCAGATCGGTGCCGACGATAGAAACGTAAATGTCGCGCCGCACGCGGATGCCGCGCATTTCGCGCCGGTAATGCTTGCAACTGTAAACCAGTTCGCGCGGCACGACGCCGTCCTTGAGAATCTTTTCGTCGTGATAGAGGTCTTGCAGAAAGAGGTTGAGCGCCGTGATGCGCTGGGTCAGCCCGCGCTCCAACTGCGTCCACTCATCCGCCGTGATGATGCGCGGCAGCAGATCGTAGGGGAAGATGCGCTCCGTCCCCTCGTCGCTGCCATAGACGGTGAAGGTGATGCCCTGATTCAGAAAAGCGAGGTCGGCCAGTTGCTGCCGCTGTTTCAATTCAGCGGGCTGCAATTCCAGCAAACGATGATAGAGCTGTTGGTACTGCGGGCGCGGCTCGGTTGCCGCCGCGAACATCTCGTCGTAAGCCGCATCGAGTTGGTAATTGCCGAAAGGCGCAGCAAGCCTCTGCGTTCCTTGCGCAACTAGCGAAGAGTCCATGCAAAACTCCGCAAAGTATCGCGCACCAGTAGGGTGCCTCTTCAGGGGAGGAAGTTAAATCGTTGCTGTATGGTGGTGCTTGCCGTCGTTGTCGACAATTTATATTGATGGAGCAGTAGATCTGCGAGGGCTTTATACCCTATCGCCCGGCTATCCGTCGAGAGAGGAAGGCTCGCCCTACCCTGAAATGCTAAAAGCCTTGTGCACCTGTCACGAAGAGGATGGCTGGCCGCGCCGTGGCGTTTCACCAACCGCGCTGAACGCCAACCTCAAGTGAACATCCATTATGGCAGTTTGCAGTTGCGTGCGACTGGGCCCGCGCGCGATGCCAGCGTAGGGCAGGTTTTCAACCTGCCCTACGCTGGCATCGGACGGGTAGGTTGAAAACCTGCCCTACAACTTGCTGGGTCGCAGACAAGTGCAAATCGCTCTAAGCTGTCTTGTGGTACTCCATTTGCCATAAATCCGCAGTGGAGATTAAAACGTCGCGCGCACATCGCGCAGCCACAAATTACGGACTTTATGTGAGTGACGAATGTATGGAAAACCAACAATGAAGCAAAAAATGGCGGGTGAAGATACACCTGTGAACACTGCTCTCACCGCATGAAATCCAGGAGGGATTCAAACATGTTTCATTCAATTAAGCTCAAGAAACTGGCGACGGTATTGCTCGCGGTCGTCTTTCTGCTGGCGACGCTTGCGCCGAGCGCAGAAGCGCAACGGCGGCGACGGCGTCCGAGCAAAACCAAGAACATTGCCGTGAGTACCGCCATCGGCGCCGTGGGTGGCGCACTGATCGGCGGCAGGAAAGGCGCGCTGATTGGCGCGGGCGCGGGGGCTGCCGGTGGGTATGGCGTGTACAAATACAAAAAGCATAGAAGACGTCGTTAATGGCAAATGCTCGGTCGCATCAATGCCAGGTGGCACGGCAACTGCTCTGTAGTTAGTGCCCCTGGAAGAAAGACCAGGCAGATGCAATGAGGAGGACTTATGAAACGACAATTAACGCAAGTAGTGGGATCGGTGCTCTTAACAGGCGCGCTAACGGGGCTTGTTCCAAGCAACGCGCTGGCGCAAGATCGCTGGCATCGTCGGCAAGAACGGCGCGAAGAACAGGTAGAACGTCAGGCCGAACGATTGGATCGTCAACAGGAACGCTGGGAATTGCGGCGTTATCGGCAACTGGACTGGCAGCGGCGGCTTCGTTATCAAAGCCGCGGTGGCAATCGTATCGTGGGCTATTATGACCGCTTCGGACAGTTCCAAGCGGTTGGCTATTATGATCGGTTCGGTAACTTCTGGCGTTATCGCTAACACAATAAATGTTTCCACGAAAAAAGGCCCGCCGCCAATTCAATTGGCGGCGGGCCTTTTTTATTCGCGGCAGCCTTCATCGCCTACTAGTACTCCATCAAGCTGAAAATGAGGGATGTAGGGCGGGATTAAATCCCGCCCTACATCCCGGATGCGCTCTCAGCATCCATCACTTACAGCTTGATGGAGTACTAGCTACTTAATCTCCAAATAAACCTGCACCGACCGCAGCCCAACGAAAAAGCACTTGCCAGCAATGAACTGGCAAGTGCTTTTAAGTGAAGACGACCCGTACGGGATTTGAACCCGTGTTACCGCCGTGAAAGGGCGATGTCCTGGACCGGGCTAGACGAACGGGTCAACGAAAATGAAAGAACAAGCTAAGCCGCAAAAACGAAGGCGCGATATTACTGACCGAACCCTATGGCGTCAAGCCAGCGGGCAAAAGATTTTCAGGGCTATCACTTAAGCCCCAACCCCAGCACTTCGCGGCAATACTTGAGGCTCTTTTCCAACTCCGCCTTTTGATATTCCTGTTCGGCCACGCGCCGCTCCTGCCCCGCCGGGACCTTGAATGGCGCGCGCGCCTGGCCGCGTTTGGCGAGCTGAGTGAAGCCCAAGAACTCCTGCGCGCGGATGTCGTGGTAAGGCGTCCAGAAATCCGCTTGCTGATAAGGGAACGGGCGAATGCCGCCAGAAATGATTTCGAGTTGCACCGCAACGCCGGGGCACAGTTGCGCAAAGCGGTCGAAGTATTTCGGCCAATCCACCAACCCATCGCCCATCGCCATCCACATCACTGACGCACCCTCGGGCGTTTCCCAAATCATCGAATCGCGTATGCCGGTCGTGGCCGCATAAGGCCCCAGGATTTCCAGATTGTGCAGCGGGTCTTCCAGCGTCCAGGCGGCATTGCCGGAATCGAGCGTCGCGCCGACGAAATCGCGGCCACAGGCTTCGATCAGATTCACCAATTCCCAGGCTTGCATGTCGCCCGCATGATTTTCGATGGCGATTTTCACGCCCGCATCCAAGGCACGCATACGCACGGCGTGGCAAACCTTGATCGTATCCTGCCAGCGCGCCTCCAAGCCGCCGGGCAACAGGCGGTCGTCGAAGGTGCCCTGGTAGCAACGCGCCACACGCGAACCCAGCGTTTGCGCGACGCGAATCAGCAAGGCCAGATGTTCTTCGGATGTGCCGTATTTCTTGTTGAAGCTTTTGGCCGACGGGCAAATGCTGCCCGTTCCGGCCTGCACTTCGATGCCCAGATCGTCGGCTTTTTTCTTGATGTCTTTCAGATAGGCTTCGCTGTGGTTCTCATACACGTCGAGGTCGGAAAAGAGCACGGTATCCACCTTTAACGTGGCCGCGTAATCGAGCAGTTGCGGCGCCTTCCAGCCAAAGGCGCGGATGGCGAAATTGTCAAAGCCCAGTTTCAAATTGCGTTTCTTGGTTGTTTGCATGGGATTCTTTTGCGCCGCGCCCGAGACGACCGAGCCAGAAACGGCAGTCAGGGAGGCGGCAGTCATAGATTGGATAAACTGGCGGCGTGGTATCGCGTTTTTCATGCCTGTAGTGATGTTCGCTCGGGAGTTTGCGCCGCGCCTTCAAGACCTTATCCAGGAGAAAGGGCGCGTTGCGCGCGCGCAGTATAGTTGATCCTGAAAAGCTTGCCGAGGGTGGGCCGCGAATTTCTGTATCAATCTGCGGGGCCTCGACGTCTATGCTAGTGCTAGGGGGGTGAGTCCCTCAACACCAATAACCCTGATTTCAACCCAGATTTCAACAAGGAGAATTTTCAATGAAAACGCGAATTGCATCTCTGTCCGCCTGCTTCGTCCTGGCTTTGCTGACGGTCGCATGGGCCGCCGACGTCAACGGCAAGTGGACGGCAGAAGTTCCTGGCCGCCAAGGCGCCATGCAAACCATGACCATGACCTTCAAAGCTGAAGGCAGCAAGCTGACGGGCACGGTGTCGGGCCAACAAGGTGACACGGCGATTTCTGACGGCAAAGTCGAAGGGAATGACATCTCTTTTACGGTCGTGCGTGAGTTCAACGGCAACAGTATCAAGCAGGTCTTCAAAGGCAAACTGGCCGGCGATGAAATCAAATTCACCCGCTCCACCGAAGGCGCACCGGGTGGTCAAGCACGGCCACCGGTCGAATTCACCGCCAAGCGCGCCAAATAATCCGCCGGGAAAGCTCGAAAAAACTTTCTGCCACGAAGTGACACAGAAACCAAGAAGATGCTGCTGTAGCCTTTCTTCGCGGTTTCGGCGTCACTTTGTGGCTCAGTTTTTTTGGTGGCAGCATGCAGGCTTGGCCGGGGCGACAGTCAAATCCAAGCGTTCTTTCAAGCAGCCCGGTACACTGGAAGCGGTGCGTACCCAGGTTCGGCTTATTTCTTCAGCGGCACTGTCAGCCGCAAGCGTGTGCCCTGCCCCTGGGCGGAATCTATCTTCAAGCTGCCGCCGAGTTCCGCCGCGCGCGCCTGCATATTTTTTAGACCGTTTCCGCCGCGCGTCCGGCTCAGCACAGTGAGGGGGCTGCCTACAGCCAACTCCGCCGCCGAGAGTTGATAGTCAAAGCCGCAGCCATCATCGCGAATGTCGGCGGTCAGTTGTTGGGGCGTCAATTCGAGGTTGATAGAAAAGTTTTGGCAGGCGGCATATTTGGCCGCGTTGTTGATAGCTTCTTTGAGAATCAAAAAAAGATGGCGGCGGCGGTCGGGATCGAGTTTGATTTGCGCAATGTCAGGCGGGGCGGTGAAGCTCCAATGGACGCCTTGCACTTCAAAGACATCCGCCGCGAACTGGCGCGCGCGCGCAATGACCTGCTGCAAATCATCGCGGCGCGGATCAATTGCCCACACCAGATCGCTCATCGAATCCACCAGCCCACGCGCCGAATCGGCAATCTCCGTCAGCATCACGGTCGCTTGCGCCTGCTGCCCATTCGGTTGACCTTGGGTCTGCTTCACGGCCTCGCTGAGGATGGCCATGCGCGACAAACTGGCGCCGATGTCGTCGTGCAAATCGGTGGCGATGCGCGTGCGCACACGTTCGATTTCCAGCAGCCGATTGATGTGATAGCGGTTGGCGAAAATGGCGGTGGCGCTCAACAACGCCAGCCCCACTGCGATAAACCACCAGCGTTGCCAGAAGGGCCGCAAAATTGTGAAGCTAATGCTAGCGGGTGCGGAGCTGACCTGACCAGCGGCATTCACCGCGCGCACCAGGAAGCGGTAACTGCCGGGCGTGAGATGGGCGGCGACGGTGCGTTGCTCGCTAGGAGAACTCCAATCAGGGTTGTAGCCCTCAAATTTATACTGGTAACGCGGCGGCGCGCCCAGGGCGAAATTCACGCCAAAGAAATCGAGTTCGAGTTGATTTTGATTCGGCTCCAGCCGCAGTCCGTGAAATTCGCGTTGGCCTAATTCGGCTACAGCCTGCGGTTGTCCGGCCACGCGCAACCCGCTGATCACCACGTCTGGTGGCGGTGCCACCTCGTCGTGTTCGGCGGGAATCATCAACGACAGCCCTTCGCGACTGGCGAACCAGAGCGCGCCGCTTTGATCGGCAAACGCCGCCAGCACTTCGCCACGCGCCAAGCCATCGTCTTCGGTGAAATGGTGAATGCGCCCGGTGCTCAGTTCCAGGCGATCCACGCCGCGCGCGTGCGCGATATAAACGCGGCCCCAGCGATCTTCGACCACATACCAAACGACATCGCTCGCCAGGCCCTGGGCCGCCGTGTACTGTGTGAAGCGCGGCTGGTCGGCGGTAGGGTCATCACAACGCACCGCGCCGCGCCCCTTGGTGCCCGCCCACAAACGCCCGCTGCGATCCAGGTTGACGCCCTGCACCAATTCAAGCGGCACACCGGCTGCTTGTCCGAAGTATTCAAAGCGCTGGTTGCGCCAACGCACCAAACCGCCGTTGTGCATACCCAGCCAGACATTGCCGGCGCGATCTTCGGTGAAACGGTTGACCCAGTTATTGGGTGGCAGGCCCTCGGCTTCGCCGTAACGATGCCAGGCGTTCGACGCACGCTCCCAACGGGCCAGCGTAGTCGGCGGATGATAGGAACTGACCCAGATGTCGCCGCGCGCATCGGCAAAGATGCGATTGACGTTGTCGTCGGCCAAACCATCGCGAGTGGTATAAACGCGCGGTTGCACGCGCCCCAGATCGGCCAATTCCTGGATGCCGGAAAAGCGCGCGACGCCCGCGCCGCTGCTGATCCACCAGTCGCCCGCTGCGTCCTCGACCATCTCGCGGTTGCCGACGCTGGATTCGCTGAGCTGTTTGGGCAGATTCAACGTCACCGAATGAAACCGCGCGCTGCCGAGTGGCGTGCTGGCGGGCCGCTGTTCTTGCCGATTTTCTTGCCTGTTTTCCTGGTTGATGTACCAGGCGTTGCTGATGACCGTCAGCGTGCCGTGGCGGTCGGCAAAAATCTGCATCACGTCGTTGATGGCCAAGCCGTCTTCCTGCCGAAAGGTCACCATGCCGTAGCGCGCCACGCGTGTCACGCCGCTGCTGCGTGAGCCAATCCAGAGGTTGCCCGCTTCGTCTTCGGCTAGCGCCGTCACACGCCGCGTGAGGCCTTCGGTGTAGTTGGAAAAACGCCCGCCATCAAACCGGCTGAGCGCGCCGCTGCGTGTGCCCAGCCAGATGCTGCCCGACGCGGCTTGCTGGAATGCGCGGATGTTCGGATCAACCAAGCCGTCTTTCGTCGTGTACCAGCGCACTTCGCCCGCTTTTTCGGGCAACAGCACGCGGCCATTGGCGAGGTTGTCGCCGGTTGATGCAGTTCCCAATGAGCCGGGCTTTTCATTTGCCAGGGCGGCGGGTTCGGGTTTGAAAATCAACAGGCCGGAATAATGCGCGATCCAGATGCGGCCCTGCGGATCGCAGAGCAGCGTCCAGACCATATCCATGTTTTCGCTGGGTCGAATGCGGTAATGTTTGCGCCGTCCATCCGGCAGCAGGCGCGTCAAGCCGTAATTCGTGCCGATCCAGATGCTGCCTTCGGCATCGCCGCGAATGCGCGAAACTTCGATGGTGTCTTCACTATGGCCGGGAATGCGCAACTCGACGCGCTCAAAAACAACCTGGGCGCTTTGCGCGGGCAAGCGGTACACGCCGTTGGTCGTGCCGATCCAAAGCGTACCTTGCGCGTCTTCATACAGCGTGACGACGCGCAACACCGGGTTGCTGGCGTTGATCGGATAGGTGGTGAAAAAGCCCGCGCTCGTCCGCGCATTGCGGGCAGGCGTGAAGCGTGTGACCCCGGCGTAGGTCGCCAGCCAGAACGCACCGTTGCGGCTCTCGACCAGATCGTTGACCGTTGCGTGCGGCAAGCCGTCTTTGACGCCGTAATTGACAAAGCGGTACCCATCAAAGCGCGACAAGCCATCCAACGTGCAAAACCAGAGAAAGCCCCGTGAATCGCGCACGATCTCCAGCACGTTATCGTGCGTCAGCCCGTCGGCAGTCGTGTACAACTTGAGCGGCAATTGCTCCGCGCCAACGCACGCGGCGAACAACGCCAGCCAGAAAAAGGCGAACCTACTTGTGCGTAACCGGAACGGCATAGTGGAATAAGTACCGCAAAACGCCGAGACGCGCCACCGCGCATAGGAAAAAGGGTAGGGGGTCAAGGGGAGAGCCAAGCCGCAGATCAACGCGGAGCACGCCGATCAATCCGCTTGGGTAACAAGGTTGAGCAGCGTTTTTCAGCGTTCATCTGCGGCAAGACCTCTCCTCTTTGAGCCATTACCGGAAAAAGAAATCGCCCACGCAGACAAACGAAAGGACACGAAGTAGGATTTCAAGACTCCTATTTCTTCGTGCCCCTTCGTGTGTCTGCGTGGGCAAGCCCATCCCCACAGTCATAGCGCGTCAATGACTGCCAACACATCCTGGCTGTGCGTCTCCGGTTTCACTTTGCTGAAGATGTGCGCGATCTTGCCCTCTTCGTCAATGATGTAGGTGATGCGCGCAATGCCCATGTACTTCCTGCCGTATAGACTTTTCTCAACCCAGGCGTGGTACTTTTCGAGCATCGTATGTTCGGGGTCTGACAAGAGCGTGAACGGCAGCCCATATTTCGCGGTGAATTTCTGATGCGCCTTTTGGTCATCGGCGCTGACGCCCAAGACCACCACACCGCGCTTTTGTAACGCGGCGTAATTGTCGCGGAAGCTGCACGCCTCTTTCGTGCAACCGGGCGTGTCGTCTTTGGGATAAAAATACAGCACGACTTTTTTGCCTTTGAAGTCGGCCAGCTTGACCGTCTGCCCGTCGGTGTTTTTCAGACTGAAGGCGGGCGCTTTGCTGCCGACCTTGAGTTCGCTTGCCATTTGGTGTCCCCCTAAAAAATCTGTAGGGCAGGTTCTCAATCTGCCCACGATTGGGCAGGTTGAGAACCTGCCCTACACCTTAAAACTAACGCTCCACCGTCAGCGGCCGCTCCAATTTCAAACGCACGATGGCGTTTTGATCCAGGCGCACTTCTTTGCCCCTGCTCAGCAAAATGCCGACAATCACCGCGCCGCCATAAACACCGGCGAGCGCGCCAATCGTTCCGCCATAGCCGTAACCTTCGCCATTGATGGCGCTATTGATGGCGCGCGCGTTGCCTGCCAGCACCGCGACCGTGGCTCCGGCGCTGGCTAGGCCCACCGCCGTGCCGACATTCGTCAACACCTTGCCGCCGTCTTTGCCGCCTTTGAGCGTGCCTTCGCCATCGCTTTTGATCTTCTCATCGCGGGAAAAATCCGAGACCGATTTGATCATCGAATTGAGCCGCCGTTCGCCGCTGTTTAAGCGAATGCGCTCGAAAGTCAGATGCAAGCGACCGCCTTTGAGCAAGCGGCCCGCCGGTTCGGCGACGGTCACACGTCCGACGACTTCGGTACCCTGCTGGATGATGACGCGGCCATCCACGACCACATCGCGGCGCACGGTGGCCAGAATCTCGTCGCCCGGCTCGCTCAGTTTGGAACTGACCGAGTCGCGCAGGCTCAATTGCATTTCGGTGCCGGCGGGAATGACGATCACATCTTCATCTTTGATCGGCGCGGCGGGCGCAGGATTCTGGGCGGCGCTAGCGAACGCCGGTAATAACAAGGCGCATAAACAAAGCTGCGTGCAAAATCTTTTGAACATCCACTTCCTCCTAAAGCTTGCGGCTCCGACTTGCGGTTCAGTTGCGTGGCCAAATTGCCTGTTTGAAGCTGAGCAAACGCGCAGCGCTGGTATGCTAAACCCGCCCCTCTGCCGGGGCAAGCGCGCCGCGTGTACGTTTGCAACAGCACAGGAACGGCGGGCGCTTCAATTGTTGCAAAGGACGGGCGGACACTATAGCCTTGGGACGGATTTTCTAATGAACGATCAACTCGACATGAAATTGTTTTCCGTGGAAGAAGCCAACGCGCTGTTGCCGGTGGTGCGCAGTCTGTTCGGGCAGATTGACCGCGAACGCGCCGTGCTGCGCCGCCTGGCCCCTGAAGCCAAACGCGCTTATGACCGCGCCGAAGAGAATGGCGGCATTGATCAAGGGGTCAAATACGCCCACGCGCTGACCGGCTTTATGGTCGCCGTGCAACAGCTTTTGAGCCTCGGCGTCGAGATCAAGGATTTCGAGCGCGGGTTGTGCGACTTCCCCCACTGGCGCGACGGGCGTGTCGTTTACCTGTGCTGGCAACGCGGCGAAGACCGCATCGAATGGTGGCACGATACCGACGCCGGGTTTGCGGGGCGACAGCCGTTGTGAAGGCAGCAGACAGAAAACCGTCTTGCTGATACGCATGTTGCAAGACCGGGTTGTTGAATTGCCGGGTTGTTGAATTGCTGGGTTGTTGAATGGGAGGATTTCATGATGACCAGTGAAAAGAATCTGACGCTGGAATTAACTCAACCTGAGGCGGAACAGTTTCAAGCCTTCCTGGCGGACTATCTGGAAAAGGTGCGGCTGTCGAACGAGCGCATGGACAAGGAGGAAGCCGAGATTCAACTCCTCAAAAAAGAATCCCGCCGTCTGCTACGCCAAATTGGAGACACGCTCAATGTTGAAACAGTTTTTTGACGCCCTGCTGAGCGCCTATCAGATCATGCAGCGCGTTGAGCGGCTCGAAAAAGAGTTGAAAGAATTGCGGCAAGAACACAACGCGCTGCTGGCCCTGGTACAACGCATTGCCCAAGAACAACAGCACGCCAAAGAACGCGAAACAGATCAGCACCGCCTGCTCCGGTTGGAAATCGAAAACCGCATCCTGCGCGCACAACGGCAACTGCCTCAGCCTGGTAGCGCCACCGAAGAATAAATCGCTATCGCCTGCTACTGCCAACCGCCAACCGCCAACTATCTTGGAAACTGATCGGGGTTGTCCGTAAACAGCGCATCCACGCCATACGTAAACAGGAACTGCCGCATCTCTTCGCGCACGTCTTTGTATTTTCCAGATTGACCGAGGTGGAAGGTATACGGCGTCACCGTCAGCCCCAGTTCATGCGCCCATTGAACGATCTTCGGCTCGGCTTCGATCAGGCTTTTGGAGGGGCCGATGCCGTCGGCGAATTTCTTGACCTCTTGCAAACCTGCGGGATTCAGCCACTGCTTTTCATTCCCGTTATGCACCAGAAACACGCGTGTCAGTTTTGAATTCAACTCGAACGCCAGTTTGCGCAGGCTGGCGGCACTGAAGGATTGGATGATGATGGGCGTTTTGGGATCGGCGTTGGGTTGATCCAGCTTGTGCTTCTTCAGCTCGGCCAGCAGCAGCTTTTCCATCTCGAAACCGCGTTTGCCATACACTTCTGGCTCTTTGGTTTCAGGGTAAAGACCGGCTTTGCCACGCACGGCTTGAATGGCTTCGGTGAAGGTCAGCACGCGCGTCCCTTTGAATTTTTCGTTGAACCAACTGCCCGCGTCCAGCCGCTTGATTTCGGCCAAGGTGAAATCGGCCACGTACCAATGCTTGACGCCGTTTTCAACGGTCGCACGTTCAGGGAAAACTTCTTCAATATCGGTCGTGCGTTCGAGTGTGAGGTCGTGCAGACAAACCAGCACGCCGTCTTTGGTGATCTGCAAATCCTGCTCGATGAAATCGGCCTTCTGTTCAATGCCCAGCCGGTAGGCCTCGATGGTGTGCTCCGGCGCGTAACCCGACGCGCCGCGATGCGCAATCAGGATTTTCTTTTCGGGCTGGGCCAAGCTGACGGCGAGCGGCAAACTGACCAGCAACAAAGCGAGCAAGCCAAGTTGCCCAAGTCGAATAAGGGTGCGTGACATAAAGTTCCTCCGGAGATGTGTCTGTGATGTGGTAATTGATGGCGGCTATCCTGAGAACTTCGCCCGGGTAAGTCAATCGGTGCATAGGTTGCGCGGAAAATTTTGCGGCAATTTTAGGTGAAAGAGTGTTTTCCGCCCGCTCGATCAAGGGTTGATGTGGTATCTTGCCAATCTGCTTTGCCAACCTGCTTCGGAGTGGTTGCGCCGCGTTTTCACATCAGTGTTGCGACGCCTACTTTGAACTATGCGGCAAGCGCGGTTCACAAACTTTTCCCCCGCGATTCCACTGTTTGAGGTCGTACCAGTTATGAACGGGATTGTCATCCGGCTGGCCGGTGTGCCTAACCCAGAGACCCGCATCCTGCAACAAGAGGCCATCAGCATCGGCACGGCGGCGGATTGCGATTTGCAAATCGTCACCGAAGACCACTTCCTGCCGCCTGAAACGTACCTGCTGACCTTGCGTTTGAAAGACGGCGTTTATCGCGTGGCCGCCGCGACCAGTGAAGCCAATTTATTGCGCGACGGCGAACCGATTGCCGTCGGCGAAGCGATCCATGACGGCGACACTTTCCATTTTGGCTCAACCGGTATCCGGCTACGTTTCTTTGCGCTCAGCGAGGCGACAGAATTGAACGACTCCTTGGCACTGGGCACGGCAGTGCTGAAACGTGTCGGCCCGGCTTCCAAGCCCCTGCGTATTCGGCGCAGTCGGAATGGCTCGGCGGAAACGCTGCCCATCCCCCGCACTGATGTCGCGCTGGTTTTCGTCAAACAACTCGTGCGCGAGTTGGCCGCCGAAATCCCCAAACGCTGGCTTTACGTGATGGGCGGGCTGGCTGTGTTGCTGGTGGGCGCGGCGATTTACATTCCGACGCTGGGGTTTATTCAAGGCCGCCAAAATCAGCGCGCCATCAACGACCTCAACAAGACGATCGAAGAGACCCGCACCAAGCTCGAAGCCGTCAACAAAGAACTCACCAAAGTTGGTGAGAATGCCCAAAACGCCATCACCTCGGTTTCCTTCGCTTCACAAGTGGTGAAAAGTTACGGCGACAGTGTCTGCCTGATTTATGGGATGTATACCTTCGTTGACCCGCGCGCCGGGCGCGAAGCGCGCTTCCGCGAATTCAGCGAGAACAGCAATCCGATCAGCGCCAGCGGCGGCTTGAACCTCAGCACCGACGGCAACGGGCGCGTGTACGAAACCGAATTTATCGGCACTGGCTTTTTAGTGGACAAGGGCATCGTGCTGACCAATCGTCACGTGCTGCAACCCTGGGAAGATGATCCAGTCGCCAGCCTGATCCGCGCCCAAGGCTTTCGCCCGCGCGTGCGCGAGTTGTTGGTGTATTTTCCCAAAGCGCATCAACCCATTGCGCTGAAACAATTGGAAATCTCGACCGACCGCGACATCGCGCTGTGCGGTTTCGAGCAAGGCGACTTGAATTTGCCGGTGCTCCCCTTGGATGAGAAGGACGAGGGCGCGGTTAGCGGCCAATCGGTGGTGTTGATGGGTTACCCGGCGGGTTTGGAAGGCTTGCTGGCGCGCGTGGATGAGCGCGAACGCTGGGGGTTGTCACGCGTGACTTTGCATGCCGCGTTGAATGAACTCGCGGGGCGTGAGCAGATTCGCCCGCAATCTACGCAAGGCCACATCGGCGACATTACGCCGCGCCAACTGGTTCACGACGCACCCACCAGCGAAGGCGGATCGGGGAGTCCGGTCTTCGGCCTGAATGGCAAAGTCATCGGCGTCAACCAAGCCGTGATGCTCAACACCCCTTCCAATTTTGCCGTGCCTATTCGGTATGGCGTCGAATTGATTCAAAAACATAAAGCGCAAGCCCGCGCGGATGACGGCGCCTCATCGGCAAGTCCGGTGCTGGGGCAATAGCTTTCTTTAGATGCCAGGCAATGCCTCCGCACCACACCACATGTTGCGTTAGCCTTGCTATCCTTTTCTCCAACCGCTGTCTCTTGTATGGTGCACCAATCTCTCAAGAGGAGCTTCACTGTCATATTATGGAAACCACCGCTCAAGCAGCACCTGCGCAACTCAGTTTCCGCGAAGTCTTGCAATTGCCGCCCGTGCGCCGTTTGTGGCTGGCGCAAATCGTCAGCATCTTTGGCGACTTTCTGGCGCTCTTCGCCGTGCTGAGCGTCGTCTCGTTCAAATTGCATGGTTCGGCGCTGCAAGTCACGCTTATCAGCGTGGCCTTCATGATTCCGTTCGCCTTTGTCGGCCCGCTCGCCGGGGTGTTTGTAGACCGCTGGAACGTAAAGCGCACAATGATTGCCAGCGATTTGATACGGTCGGGGCTGGCGCTCTGCCTGGTGTTCGCCCACAGCTTGACTCAGCTTTATCTAATTCTGTTCGCGCTCAGCTTTGTCTCGACTTTCTTTGTCCCGGCGCAAACGATCACGCTGCGCACCATCGTACCGCAGAATGGTTTGATGGCGGCGAACGCGCTGATGCAGCAAGCCTTTCAACTGGTGCGCATCGTCAGCCCGGCGCTGGCGGGGTTGATGGTCGAACGGCTGGGCGCGCAATCGTGTTATTACGTAGACTTCGTGAGCTTTCTGTTCTCCGCCTCAATGATCGCCTCGCTGGTGATTGCGCGCGAAGCGAAACAACCCGATCCCAACAGCCATCCGCTCAAATCATTGCTGGATGATTTGATGGCCGGGATCAAATTCTGCTTTACGCACGAGACATTGGCCTTTGTCATTCTGGCCATGTCGGCGGCGATGTTTGCGATCAGTTGCTTTGGGCCGCTGATCGCGATTTATGTGCGCGATGACCTGCACGCCAATTCAACCGCCTTCGGCATCATCAACGCGCTAATTGGCGTCGGCATGATCTTCGGCACGCTGAATATGAACCGGGTGCCCGTGCGGGTCAGCAAGAGCCAGTTGATTCTGCTGGGGCTGTTGACGATGGGCGCCTTCGTGCTGCTGCTGGCCGCCTGGCGCAGCCTGATCGGCGCGGGCGTCGGCATGTTCGGCATCGGGCTGGGCGTCGTGTTCGTCTTTGTTTCGGCCCAGACGCTGATGCAGGGGCAAACGCCGATGGAGATGATGGGCCGTGTCAGCGGCAGTCTGATGGCCGCGCTCTCGTGGGCGCAATTGATCGGTCTGGCGATTTCCGGTTCGCTCGCGCACGCGACCGGCGTCAGAGCGCTGTTTTTTGCCAGCGCCGTGATGCTGGCGGCCTTCGCGGGCATCGGCTATTTTCGTTTACCCAACAATGCGGTGACGACGGGGCCAAGCCCGACAGTTTCGTAAGCACAACCATGAGGCATCGTTCGACAAGCTGCCAGCTTGTCGAAGTCTTGGCCGTTAGCCCGGTGGGTTCCCGCCAAGGCTTCGACAAGCTAGCAGCTTATCGGACAAACTGTATGCTGTCGCCCCGTTACGGCAGTGATCTGTGCCGCTGAGAAAATCGAATGAATCAGGATTTGCAATCTATGCTGGCCGAAGGGCGCGCCGCCGTTTCGCTCGACGGCATCCGCGCAGCACGCGAGATCGTTTACCAAACGCTGCAACCGACGCCGTTGCTGGAACACCCGCTGCTGAGCGAGGCCGCCGGCACGCGCGTCTTCGTCAAACACGAAAACCATCTGCCCACCGGCGCGTTCAAGGTGCGCGGCGGTTTGAACCTGATGAGCCAGTTCGCCGCCGCGCCCACGCACAGCGGCGTGATCTCGGCCACGACCGGCAATCACGGCCAATCCATCGCGCTGGCGGCCACGCGCTACGGCGTGCCCGCGACCATCGTCGTCCCGCGCGGCAACAACCCCGAAAAGAACGCCGCGATGCGCGCCTTCGGGGCACGGCTGGTTGAACACGGGCGCGACTTCGACGAAGCGCGCGAAGCGGTCGAGCAATTAGCATCGGCAGAAAACCTGCGCTACGTCCATTCGGCCAACGAACCATTGCTGATCAACGGCGTCGGCACTTACGCGCTGGAAATTATCGAACGGCTGCAACAACGCGGCGCACAAGCCGATGCGATCTTTGTCCCGATTGGGATGGGCAGCGGCATTTGCGGCGTCATCACAGCTTTTCGCGCGCTCTCGCCTGCGACCAGGATTTTCGGCGTGCAAGCTGCGGGCGCGCCAAGCAATTACCTTTCCTGGCGAGCGGGCCAACTCGTCACGACGCCGGAAGCCAACACCTTTGCCGAAGGGATAGCGACGCGCGCACCGGCGGCGCTCACCTTCGAGATCATCAAACAGAACGTGGATGAAATCGTGCTGGTCAGCGATGAAGAAATGCGCGATGCGATTCGCTTGCTGTGGCGCACGACACACAACCTGGTCGAAGGCGCGGGCGCGGCGGCGACGGCGGCGACGCTGAAGCTGCGCGCGCGTTGGCAGGGCCAAACTGTCGTTAATGTCATCTCTGGCGGAAACCTGGCGACTGAAACCTTGCGCCAGGTATTCAGCTAAAGCATCCTACGCGGCAGCAAAGGAGTACGAGATGGCGACACCACAACAGAAACTTGTCTTTACCGAAGCGGAGTATCTGGCGTTCGAGCGTCAGGCAGACGAACGCCACGAATACATTGACGGACAAATCCGGGCGATGGCGGGCGAAAGCATGGAACACGCGCGCATTACCGCCAATCTGGCACGGGAACTCGGCAATGAGCTGAAAGGTAAACCCTGTGAGCCGCTTTTCAAGGACATGAAGGTGCGCAGCGGTCCCGCGCAAACAGCCAAAGCCAGATGGCCCCCCAAAGGCTTTTTCTCCTATCCCGACGTGGTGATCGTTTGCGGCCCGGTCTGTCATGACGAATTCCGGGACGTGGTGGTCAATCCTAAAGTCATTATCGAGGTGCTCTCCAAATCCACCGAAGCCTTTGACCGTGGCGAAAAGTTCAAACGCTATCGCAAGCACAACGGCACCTTGACCGACTACGTTTTGATCGCGCAGGACAAGCCTTACATAGAGCATTTCACGCGGCAGCCGGATGACAATTGGCTGCTCAAGCAGGTCGAAGGACTGGAAGCGAATTTATTCATCGCCTCGCTAGCCTGCCGCTTGTCGCTGGCTGAGCTTTACGACCGCGTGCCGTTCCCCCAGGATGAAGAAGCTAACGAAGAACCCGGCGAAAATGCGCCCGACGAAAGCGAAGAAAACTGATGCTGACCTTCAATCACATTCTCGAAGCCAAACAGCGCCTGCAAGGTGTCGCCCACCGCACGCCCGTGCTGACGTCGCGCCAATTCAACGAGGTGGCGGGGTGCGAGGTCTATTTCAAAGCCGAAAATCTGCAACGTGTCGGTGCCTTCAAATTTCGCGGCGCGTACAACAAGCTCGCCTCAATGAATGCCGAAGAACGAAAGCCGGGCGTACTGGCCTTTTCTTCAGGCAATCACGCGCAGGCAGTGGCGCTGGCAGCGCGGCTGTTCGGCGTGCCCGCCGTCATCGTGATGCCAGAAGACGCGCCCGAAATCAAAGTCCGCGCGACGCGGGGTTACGGCGCGGAAGTGATTTTTTATGACCGTTACGGCCAGAGCCGCGAAGAAATCGGCGACCGCCTCTGCGCCGAGCGCGGGATGACGCTGGTGCCGCCGTTTGACGATTATCTGATTATGGCCGGGCAAGGCACCGCCGCCTTGGAATTGCTGGAAGACGTGCCGGAATTGGATTGCTTGCTCGTGCCGGTCAGCGGCTGCGGTTTGCTGGCGGGCTGTGCGACAGCGGCCAATTATCTGCGCCCCTCCATTCGCATCTTCGGCGTCGAACCGGAAACCGGCAATGACACCTGGTTGTCTATGCAGAAAGGCGAACGTGTCGAAATCCCCGTGCCCAAAACGATTGCCGACGGTTTGCAAGTCAGTACGCCGGGCAAGCTGACCTTTCCGATTGTGCAGGCCCTGGTCGAACGCATCCTGTTGGTCAGCGACGATGAGATGATCGCGGCGCTGCGGTTCATGCTCGAACGCATGAAAGTGCTGGTCGAGCCTTCGGGCGCGGTGGGCGCGGCAGCCCTGTTTCATCACAAATACGATTTCACGGGACAGCGCGTCGGCGTGATTCTGTCGGGCGGGAATGTAGACTTGGCGAAGCTGGGGCAATGGCTGGGATCATAGGTAGCGCGGCTTTTGACAGGCCTCAGACCGGCGCGTAAAATCCGCGTTCATTAAATCACCCGCGCATTCAAGAGACCCCAACTATGGCTTGGTTCAAACGCAAAGAAGACAAGATCAGTGAACCCGCGCCCCCCGCAGAACGCACTGTTAAAACCGAAGGCATCTTCGTTAAGTGCCTGAACGAAAATTGCGGTGCCACCATCTATCGCAAAGACCTGAAAACCAACCTGAGCGTCTGTCCGACCTGCAATTATCACTTTCGCCTGACGGCCCGCGAACGTTTGCAGATGCTCTTCGACGATGGCCAATACGCAGAGCATGACGCCAATATCGCACCGATTGATCCACTGAAATTCGTAGACTCCTTACCCTATCCAGAGCGGTTGGCCAAAAGTCAAAAGGCGACCGGCTTGCGCGACGCGATCATCGTCGGCGCAGGCAAATTGGACGGACGCCAGGTCGTCATCGCCGCAATGGAATTCAATTTTATGGGCGGCAGCATGGGTTCCGTCGTGGGTGAAAAGATCACGCGCGCCATCGAATACTGTTTGGAAAACCGGCTGCCGCTGATCATCGTGTCCTGTTCCGGCGGCGCGCGGATGCAGGAGGGCGCGCTGTCGTTGATGCAAATGGCCAAGATTGCCGCCGCGCTTGCCTTATTGGACGACGCGCGCCTGCCCTATATTTCGCTGCTGACCAACCCAACGACGGGCGGCGTGACGGCGAGTTTCGCGATGCTAGGCGATTTGAATATCGCCGAGCCGGACGCGTTGATCGGCTTTGCCGGCGCACGCGTGATCGAACAAACTATTCGCCAGAAATTGCCGAAGGGTTTTCAACGCTCCGAATTCCTGCTGGCGCACGGCATGCTCGATGCCGTGGTGGATCGCCGCCAATTGCGCGAGTTTCTGATCCGCACCTTGGAATTCACCGGGCCAGACCAATAGAGACTGCGGATTGCGGATTGCGGCTTGCGGATTGAATGAGAGTCCGCGCCGCGTTTGGCGATGCGCACACCACGGGCTATCACAAATGACTTTTATGGCGCTCCTAATCCGCAATCCGCAATCCGCAATCCGCATTTCCCTGCTACTTGCGATCTGCCTGCTCTCACTGGCTTGCGCCAAAGACGGTGTGGCATCCAAACCCATGCCCACGCCAAATGCCACGGCCACGCCCGAACCGGAGCAGGCCAAGAAGACGACGGACTTTAGCGGCGAGCGCGCCTTCAACCACGTCAAAACGCAGGTCGAATTCGGCCCGCGCCCCGCCGGTTCCGCCGCATTGGAAAAAACGCGCGAGTATCTGGTCAAGGAACTGAAAAGCTATGGCCTGAAAGTCACACTGGATGAATTCACGCCCACCACGCCGCAGGGCAAGGTGAAAATGAAAAACATCATCGCCGAATTGCCCGGCGAAGCGCCTAACATCATCGCCATCGCCAGCCATTACGACACCAAACCCTATAAGGAATTCGCCTTCGTTGGGGCCAATGACGGCGGTTCGAGCACTGGCGCGCTGTTAGAAATCGCGCGCGTGATGGCTGCGGAGAAAACAAAGCGCAAGTTCACCTATCAATTCGTTTTCTTTGACGGCGAAGAAGCCTTTTGCGCGGACTGGAGCGAGTGCCTGAACGGCAAAGATCACACTTATGGCAGCAGCCACATGGTCGAACGGCTGCGCGCGGCCAAACAGCTCGAACAGATCAAGGCACTCATCCTGCTCGATATGATCGGCGATAAGGATTTGAAGATTCCGCGCGAGCAGAACTCTTCGTCCTGGCTCATGCAAGCGATCTGGGAGACCGCCCAAGAGGCCGGGTACAACAAAAATTTCCCGGCGCGCACGACCTACACCGAAGACGATCACGCGCGCTTTCTGGAAGCAGGTGTCTCGGCGGTGGACTTGATTGATTTTGAATACGGCGGCCCGGACAATCCTTACTGGCATACCAAAGAGGACACGCTCGATAAGATTAGCGCCCAAAGCCTGAAAGCAGTCGGCGATGTGGTGTTACTCAGCCTGCCCAAAATCGAAGCGCAGATTCGTTAATACAACTACGGGACAGACTGGCAAGCTTGCCGGTTTGTCCCACAACCATTGTCAGGTTTGAAATTGTAATGTTTCCCGCCAGGCTCCACTTATCAGCGTTACCCCCCTACAAGAAAAACCCAAACTGAAAGCAGCGCGACGTAATCTGACTTGGCTGCCAGCGTAAGCGCTATTGGCTAATCAGCTTGCATCTTTTGCGCGTCTATCGGATTATCTGCACGGCAAACGGCGGCGCGGGAAGCAGAAGCAGGCCGCTGGATGTCACCGAAGCTGTTTCCCCAGCAAATTTAAGCAGTCTGGTTCGCTGGATATGGTGCAGTTTGACCTTCCCCCTCAACTAGGTTTTCACGACAATTCGCAGGAACGAATCTGTACGCCGGTGTTGATCGTGTGATCATGCGCCGTCGTTCGGGTGTTGCCCGGTGTCTGGAACTTTAGCTCCAAAGCGCAGGCCGGGAGCGTCATTGTTATTGCGGTGTGCTTTCAGAAACAGCCAGAGCAATAACAGAGACGGGATTTGGACTAACAACTAAAGAAGGAAGAGTAGCTATGGCTAAGTGGGAATATAAGACGGTTGATTGGGGCGAGATTCGCAAGATCGGCTCGCGTATTACGGGTGAAGATTTCATTGACGCCAACGTGGACGCCGGGTTGAATTCGCTCGGACAAGATGGCTGGGAGTTGGTCGCGGTATACGTGGACGGGTACGCCGTGCATCGCAGCAATAAAGGTGAGGAGTTGCTTTCCAGCAGCCGCTACGTCAAATACACCTTCAAGCGGCCACCGGCCAATGCCTAACCCGCACAGAGTAGGCGAACGGTGATGAACCTGGCGTTACTGGCCTTGACCAAGTGGCTGCGGTTCATCACCGCTTCAGACTTTTTCGCGCTCATTTTTTGTGGTTGATCATTTCCTTGATGTCGGCAAACAGTATCTTGGTGATCTGGCCGTCGGCGCCCAGGACTTTGACCGCCGGTTTACTGAATGGCTGCGTGCTGCGCAAGTTGTCAATTTTACCGCGCACGCTGCGTCCGTCGTTGGTGCGTATCTCGACGTCATCGCTGTCGAGCATACCTTGTAATTTCTCCATCATCGTAAAAAAATCTGCCACGGTCTTCTCTCCCCTACTTGTGATGTGGTTTGTGGCCTGGGGCTTTCCCGCCGCCTTCTCTCTAAATTTCAAATCAAAATAAGCCGGTCATTTGTGTCCAAACGAGCTGCGCCGTCTGGGTCGCTTTCTCTTTCACCACCTCATCAAACCCGAACAGCAGCGCCAAAGCTTGAATTCCGTTATAAACGAAATGCGTCGCAACACCTGGCAGAATGCTGCCAGTCGCCGCGCGCAAGAGCGTGAGCACCAGACTCAATAACACAATCGTCGAAATCGCCGCCCAACTACCCCAGTACTGCGGCACGTGTACCAACGCAAATAAAAGAGTGGCGCCGCTCACGCCGCCGGCCATTCCCCAATTCCGCGCCAACCCCGGATAAAGCACGCCACGATACACAACCTCTTCAACCAACGGGGCTGACAGCACGGCGAGCAGGGCCGTCAACACGCGCACACTCATGCCGAGTTTCATCAACTTTTCCAGGTCGGTTTCCTGATGCGGCAGGATTTTCGAAAACAGAATCGCCACGCCCATCATCAACGCCGCCAAGGCGGTGGCATGCGCCCATTTGAATTGCGGATGCCAGCCCCAGCCCATGCTCTGCCAAAACGGACGTTGCCCCCGTTTCGTCACCACAAACCAACAAACTGCCAGTGTCAATAAATGTGCCGGAATCGCCGCCGCCAAGGACAGCATCGCCAGCAACCAATCAATCTGCATTTCTCTGGGCAACTTGCCCGTGCGTGAAACTTGCAGGGCAAAATAGATGACCATCGCGATGAGCTGCGTGCCAAACAGTAACGCAACGCTCACCGCCCAGGTCAACAACCCAGTACCAGCCCCCCAGCCTGCCGCTGGCGGCTCTGCCGAAGCCGTTTCGGCCAGTGCGTGCGCGCCTGGTTGACGAACTGTGGCGCAATGCGGGCAGGCTTCAGCAAATCCTGTTTCAAAGAGTTGCCCACAAGCTGAACAGTAATTCACTGCGGTTTCCATAAGTATTCCGACTTGCCCACTGCCTTCTATCAGGTGGATAAGCATCCGGCCACGGCCTCACCAACCACCATCGCCACTCTACACACGGGCATCAGGGGCGTCAAACCTTGCCTGTCGCACCTGAAAGCCGTTCGGCCCACAACAGCGCGATCAGCGTTTTGGAGTCTTCAATCTCGCCGCGCAGCGCCATTTGCACAGCTTCGGCCAAGGGCAAATAAACGACTTCAACCAACTCATCCTCATCCAATTGCTGCGCCGCAGGCTGCAAATCAGTGGCCAAATAGAAGTAAAGCCTCTCTGCGCAAAACCCCGGCGTCGTATAGAACTCGCACAGCTTTTCCATCCGTCCGGCGCGCCAGCCGATCTCTTGTTCAACCTCGCGCGTGGCGCATTCCAACGGCGTTTCGCCCGGCTCTAATTTCCCTGCCGGTATCTCTAGCAACTCCCTGCCCGCCGGATGCCGGTATTGCCGCACCAACGCCACGCGCCCATCGTCAAAGACCGGTAACGCGCCCGCGCCGCCGTGGTGGCGCACGACTTCGCGGACGATCTCCAAGCCGTTCGCTTCACGCAAGCGGTCGCGCACAACTTCGAAAACCAGTCCTTCGAAAATCGTTTCGGTGGTAAGCAGTTGGCGTGTCATCCGGCGTTTCTCTTGGCAAAGTTAGTAGTTGAACCGCAGTTCGTCCACGCCACGCAGCACGCTAGGAAGCGTGCGTACCCAGGGTTACAGCGGTTTTGGTTTATCGAACACAATCGTCTCGCGGTACGTCGCATAGGTTGCGCGCCCGTTCAGCTTGGCCGGATTGAAGCGGTATTGCCGGAAGGCTTCGATAGCTTTGTTGTTGTAAGCGGAATCGGGCGTGTCGAGCACCCGCACGTTGGTGACGCGGCCTTCGGGTGTAACGACGCCTTCCAGCGTGATCGAACCGCGCGGCGTCGCACCCGGCGGAAATTTGACCGGCTGACGATTGACCAGCGTCGGCAGTTCAAAGGTATCGCTGGAACTCAACTCGACCTTTGAGCCATAGGCGTCAGTCGGACGCGAGATGTCAGACGGCCGGTTCTGCAAGCCTTTGGCGACGATGATCGCGGGCGTCACCGTGATCAGCAAGGCGCGCGCTTCGGGCACCGACTCCATGCCCTCCGGCCCTTTGAATTCGCGGATGCCGAAGCCGCCGCGTTCGCCGCGCAGCATGACCGTCTCATAGTTATTGGCCGAGATGCTGGTGAATTCCATCAAGACCTGATTGCCGTATTGCACCTTGAGGTCGAAGCTGACTTCTTCGCGCGTGATCAGGCGCGGCGTCACCGTCAACGTGAACGGTTTCTCGTTCATCGGTTGCGTGTCGGTGAACGGCTCGCCCTCACGTAACCCGACCGAGGGGCGCAGGTGGCGCAACTTCATGTCTTCCGCGCCAAAGGTGCGCGTGATGTATTCGATCTCTTCGTCAGAGGTCGAGACGGTTTGTTTGAGCTTGGTCACCAAACCGAATTTCTTCGATTTCAAATCATCGAATTGATAGACAGCAATCGTGACACCAACACCGTAATCGGATTTTTTGAGCAGTTGCGCCTGTGCTGTAGTAGGCAATAGGCCGTAGGCCGTAAACAATAAACAGCCTAGCAACCAGCGTAACGCGGCAATACTTTGTCGCTCCATCACCCCGTCATCCTGTCGTTTCATTTGAATCATCTCGCTTCTCCTCCAACAACAACTGATAAGCTTCATTTTTAGAAATGCCGCGCAACCGCGCCGCCTGCTTCAACGCCTCATTGCGGCTCAAATCCAGTTCGCGCATTAACTCTTCAAGCTGTTCCGCAATCGAGCCGGACACGCCCGTTGCCGCATTATCGGCACGCCATCCCGCGATGACAAGCACCAGTTCGCCGCGCGGTTCTTGTTCAACAAAACGTTCAACCAAGGCGCGCAACGTTCCGCACGCAAATTCCTCGTGCAACTTGGTCAGCTCGCGCGCAACCACGGCCTGCCGGTCGCCCAGAATTTCCAGTGCATCAGCCAGCGTTTCGCGCAAGCGGTGCGGCGCTTCGTAAAGAACGAGCGTGGCGCGCTGGGTTTGCAATTCCTCAAAGCGCGCCCGCCGAGCCTGCTGTTTCGGTGGCAGGAAGCCCGCAAACAAAAACGCATCCGTCGGCAAGCCGGATGCAATCAAGGCCGTAATCAATGCCACTGGCCCTGGAATCGGGACGACCGCAATGCCCCGCTCAATCGCCGCCGTCACGAGGCGATAGGCCGGATCGGAAATGCCGGGCGTCCCTGCATCGCTGACCAGCGCGATGCTCGCGCCTTGCGCTATGCGCTCAACTAACTCAGCCGCTCGTTCGCGTTCGTTATGTTCGTGGTAACTGACCAGCGGTTTGCTGATACCGAAGTGTTGCAACATTCGCCCGGTGTGGCGCGTGTCTTCGCAAGCGATCAGGTCAACCTCACGCAAAATGCGCAAGGCGCGCAGCGTAATGTCTTCCAAATTCCCAATTGGCGTGGCAACCAGATAGAGCGGCATAACCGAGAGCGAAGAAAGAATGAAGCAAAGGGTGAATTTCAGCCTTTGCTTCATTCTTCCTTCGAGATGCCATCATTCAAATTCGGATCCTTCCACACCCAAATCCCACCCTTGATGCCGTAAGTGTTCGAGACGACTTCGATGTCGTGCGTCAATTTGAAGGAGAGATTCGCGGCATTGCCGCCGCCCAAATACAGCCGGTCGAAATTCGTCAGCGTGCGGAAGTAATCAATCGCCATCTGCACGCGTTTGTTCCAGCGCCGTTTGCCGACTTCTTTGAACGCACGGTTGCCGAGTTGTTCTTCGTAGGTCTCTCCTTTGCGAAACGGGATGTGCGCCAATTCCAAATGCGGAGCCAACCGTCCATCTTCAAACAATGCCGAACCGAGGCCGGTGCCGAGCGTCAGCACCAACTCTACGCCTTTGCCTTTGATCGCGCCGAGGCCCTGCATATCGGCGTCGTTGATGACGATGACCGGTTTGCCGGTCAGCTTTTGCAAGGCGATTTGCAGGTCGAAACCTTTCCAACCTTGCGGATCGAGATTGACGCCTGACAGCGTGCGCCCGTGCCGTACCACGCCAGGGAAGCCGGCTGAGATGCGGTCATAGGGCGGCAATTGCGCGGTCAACTCTTTGAACTTTTCCAGCAAGACGCGCGGCGGACAGGGCTGCGGCGTATCCACGCGCACACGCGCCGTCAGCATCTCGCCCTGTTCATCCAGGATCGAAGCCTTCAACCCCGAACCACCGATGTCGAAAGCGAGCGTCTTGATACCTTGGTAATCCAGCGGCGCGGGTGGCGCGGTGATGATGAGGGCAGCAGGCGCGGTCTTCGAGCGTGCTTTCTTGGCAGCCTGCTTGGGGGCCGTCTTCCTAGTATTTTTGGGCGCAGCTTTGCGGGCCGGTTTCGTTTTCTTCTGTTTCGTCGTAGGCATTCAACTCTCCGAAATTTGGATTGCTTTGCGTTGGCGCTGCATTGCGTTTGTGCGTAAAATCGCGGCGCTCGGAATATAACTGAATCATCACCAATTGCGAAGAGGAACGAGATCATGCAAATCGCTCGTTGGAACATGCATCTGGCGCTGCTCGCGCTTTCATTCTGCGGCCTGACCGCCACAGCCAAACCGCTCGATCCGTTGAAGCCCGGCCCGCATCCCGTGGGCGTGACGACCACCGTTTTTGTTGACCACAAACGCACCGACGCCTTCACCAAGGAGCCGCGCACGCTGGTCACCGAAATCTGGTATCCGGCGGCAGACGATGCGCGCAACCTGCCGAAAAACAAACTCTCGAATTTCTTCCCCGGCGGCATCACGCCGCAATTGGATGGCCTGCTCAAGCTGGCGTTCAAAAAACCGGTTGCCGAGTTGGATCAGCAGTATTTCAACGATGCCGTCCGCGACGCCCGCGTGCGCGAAGGCAAATTCCCGGTCATCATTTTTTCGCACGGCAATCGCGGCATGCGCATGCAAAACACCTTCTGGTGCGATTACCTGGCTTCGCACGGTTACGTCGTCGTTTCCGCCGACCACACCGGCAACGCCATCGTTACGCTGCTCAACGGCAAGCCGATCCTGTATCAGAACAATGGCCGCGAACAGTCGTGGATTGATCGCCCGCTTGATATGAGCTTCTTGCTCGATCAAATCACGCTTTGGCAGAACGGCGCGGACAGCCGCTTTGCAGGCAAGCTTGACTTGAGCAAACCGGTCGCCGCCGGGATGTCCTTCGGTTCGATGACCGCCATTCGCGTGGCCGATGTGGACGCGCGATTCAAAGCCGTGCTCGCCATGTCCGGCGCGCCCGAAGATCACGCCAACCTGACCGTGCCTTCGCTCTACATGCTCGGCAGCGAAGACACCACGATCAAAGAGGAAGGCAATAAACGCGTGCGCGAAAACTACGCCAAACACACCGGCCCGGCGTTTTTGTTGGAGCTGAAAGACGGCGGCCATTATTCCTTCACCGATGTCTTCAAGCTGGACAAGAACTTCGGCGACGGCATCGGCAAGGGCAAGCGGCGCGCGACGGGCGAAGAGTTTGAATTCACTTCGATGGAAACGACCTATGCCGTGATCAACGCCTATAGCATCGCGTTCCTGGGTTACTACGTGCGCGGCGAACAGGAGTATTTGCCGTTTCTGCAACAGAACCACTGGCCGCGCGAATTGATCTGGAAAGCGAGCGGCGTGAGCGCGGGGCAAACGACGCACGCGAATTGACGACGCGCGTCGCCGATAAGGTACGAGGCGCGTCAAGCTTCATTTGATTCGTAAAGCCCTGAAAGGGCGAAATTCAATCGCCAGGGGCACAGCGAAGCGACGCCCCTGGTACTTGTGCCAAGATGATTCACAAGCCCTGAAAGGGCGAAATTGCGAGTGATTATTGCGCCCCTTCAGGGCTTGTCTGATTTGACGCCGCGACCCAGGGCAACGCCCTGGGCTACTGAATGTCGCCCTTTCAGGGCTTTGAGTATCTGTGAGGTAACACGATGTCCAGAAAAGCCCTCTTCATCACGTTGCTCTTTTGCGCCTTGGCGCAAGCGCCCATCTTCCCATCGCGCCAGTTACAAGCCCAACAAGCCAAACCAACCTCCACGCCTGTTGCCGCCACCGACTTCGCCCGCCTGATCGAACGCCTGTCCGAACCTGGCGGTTATTTCGACACCGACAACCTGATCTCGAACGAAGCCTCGTTCCAGCACGTGATGGGCGCGCTGCGCAAACGCAACGTCACGGGCGGCGCGTACATTGGCGTAGGCCCCGACACCGGCTTCACCTATATCGCGCAGATTCGCCCGAAGCTGGCCTTCATGATTGATATTCGCCGCGACAATCTGTTGCAGCATCTCTGGTTCAAAGCGCTGTTCGCAATGTCGCGCAATCGGCTGGAATACCTCTGCCACATCTTCGGCAAACCCATGCCAGTGGATGTGAAAGCCTGGGACGCGAAGAGCATCGCGCAACTGCTCGAATATCTCGACAAGACGCCGAAGAAGACCGAACTGTTTGAGCAAACGCGCAACGAGATTCAAACCCGCGTCAAAGCAATGGGCCTGCCGCTCAAAGCCGATGAACTCGACAATATCAGACGCATTCACCAGGAATTTTTCAACGCCGGATTGGAGCTGCGCTTCACCAGCAAAGGGCGCGGCTCGCGTTCGTACTATCCCGACTACCGTGACTTGCTGCTGGAAAAAGACCTGACCGGCAAGCAGTGCAACTATCTCGTCAACGAAGCCGATTTCCAGTATGTCAAGTCGCTCGAAGACAAAGACCTGATCATCCCCGTCGTCGGCGACCTCGCGGGCAAAGCAGCGCTCGCCAACATCGGCAAATACATTGCTGAGAAAGGCGAAAAGGTCTCGGCCTTTTACACCTCCAACGTAGAGTTTTACCTGATGCGCGGTTACGGCAGCAGCTTCGACCAGTTCGCCGAGAACCTGCGGCAGTTGCCGCGCAACGAGCATTCGGTGTTTATCCGCAGCTACTTCAACGGCTCGATGGGTTACGACCACCCGCAAACGGTGAACGGTTATTACAGCACGCAACTGCTGCAAACGCTGGACAGCTTTGTGAAGGAGTTTGGCAGCGGCGGGTATCAGTCGTATCAAGATTTGATCAGCAAGCACTTACTAGAATTGAAATAACCTGGGTACGCATCGCTTCCAGCGTGCAGTCTCAATGGCAGACGGCTTCCTTCCGGCAGGAATACGTCTTGAGCCGAGACTGCACGCTGGAAGCGATGCGTACCCAGGGCGAGCCTTCTGAGTTCCTGTCCGGTCGCCTAGCGACTATATGGATAATCGTATGCTGAAACCGTTCACCGTTTGCTTGGGAATTATGCTCCTCTCCGCCAGTGTCGGCCTTGCCGTTCAAGAACCAACGCGCTTACCCTCCCAGCCCCAACCTGTCTCACCAGTGGTTCCGCCGTATCCGCCAATCGCGCGCGCTGCTTGTGTCCAAGGCCCGGTGGCTGTAGTCGTTGAGGTTGACCCAATGGGCAATGTTACGGCGACCGATGTCTTGTATGGCCATCCGTTATTGTGGCAAACAGCTTTGAAAGCTGCGAGCAGTTGGCAATTTGACACCGTTAGAGATGAATCAAACCGACGTCGAGAAGTGCTTCGGTTTGCTTTTCACATCTTGCCCTTTGAAATTCCCGAGAAGAAGCTGGAACCGCTGTGGTCTAGCCGCACCGATGTGGAGGTCAAAGCGCATCCCTTCGAGCCGAGTTGTGATGATTGTACTGAGAAACGCCGCCGCCAACTTCGTCGCGGGGGATGTCCTGCACAGCCTTGAGCATAGCAACCACCGGCGGCTGACCAATAGCAGCAACCGATGCAAGGCGAGCGAGTTTCTCATCGTATTTCGAGCGCTCTATGTCGCGCTCGGTTGCGCCCGGCGCTAGACCATTTATTACGCGTATGAACATCACCCAAAAACGCATCTACGACGTCTGCATCATCGGCTCCGGCGCTGCCGGTGGCTTTGCCGCCAAGGAACTGACCGCCGCCGGGGCCGACACCATCCTGCTCGAAGCCGGCAACAAGGGCCGCCTGGAAGACCTCTACATCCACGACGCGCCGTATGAATTGCCCAAGCGCGGCTTTGGGCTGTTCAAACAGGCGACGCTCTATCCCGACAACATCCGCAACGCCATCGAATTTCGCGGCGAGCGCGTTGGCATTGACCGCATCCGCACGTTGGGGGGCCGCACCTTTCATTGGAACGCCGCCAGCTTTCGCTTTTCCGCCGACGATTTCCGCGAACATTCGCTGTTCGGGATCGAAGAGGATTGGCCGCTGAGCTATGAAGAACTCGCACCGTTTTACTCTTACGTCGAACGCGAGATGCACGTCTTTGGCACCAAGGAAAACCTGCCGCACCTGCCCGATGGCAATTTCGTAGCCGAGTCGCCTGCGCTGCGCTGCTCCGAACGCTACGCGCAAACGCGGCTGGCCAAACGCGGCATCAAGCTCATCCCCACGCGCAAGGCCGTGTTGTTAAAAGGCAAGACCGGGCGCGGCGCTTGTCATTTCTGCGGTCATTGCATGGACGTGTGCGACGCCCGCGCCGTCTGGTCGAGCGACATCACGGTCATTCCCGAAGCGTTGGCGACGGGCAAGCTGACGTTGCGGATGAATGCGCTGGCGCGGCAGGTGTTGGTGGATAAGGAAGGCCGGGCCAGCGGCGTTTCGATCATTGACCGCGTGACGGGCAAGGAAGAAGAGATTCACGCGCGCGTCATCGTGCTGGCTTGCGCTTCGGTTGAATCGGCACGGCTGCTGCTCAATTCCAAATCGGATAAATTCCCCAACGGCCTCGCCAACAACAACGATGTGGTGGGCCGCTACCTGACCGGCCACATCAACTATGCCACGACGGGTTATGTGAAAGAGTTGCTCGGCAAGGATACGTTCACCGGCGATGGTGCGACCGATCACGCCTACATTCCGCGTTTCAATCATCTGCCCTCTTGGCGTGGAAGCAAGCCAAGCTACGTCGGCGGCTGGGGGATGCAACTCAACTATCACCATTGGGATTCGGTGCCGCACGCCAGGCAAGTCGCGGGCTTCGGTTCTAGCTACAAGCAGCGCGTGCGCGACTTGCAACCGGCGATGTTCCAGGTCGGCGCGTGGGGCAAGGTCGAAGCGCGCGCCAGCAATCGCGTCACGGTTGACCCAGCCAAAACCGACAAGCACGGCATCCCGATTCCGATCATTGATTTTCAGTGGAGCGAGAACGATTTGGCCTTGTTCAAAGAGATGACGGATTCGATTTTTGAAGTCTTCGCGGCCTGTGGTACCGACATGATTTTGAAAAACGACGTGAAGCCGGGCGGCTTTGCCAGCCATGAAACCGGCACGGTCAGAATGGGCAAAGACCCAAAGACTTCAGCACTCAACAGCTATTGCCAAGCGCACGAGGTCAAGAACCTGTTCGTCGTGGATGGCGGTAGCTTCACGACCTTTTCGGAAAAGAACCCGACGCTGACGATTGCGGCGTTGTCGGTGCGGGCTTCGCGGTACATCGCCGAGCAAAGGAAGAAGCGCAACTTATAGCTCAACTCATCCGGCAAGAATTGGAATCACCGCCGTCTGAATCGGCTGCCCCGCGATCTCCACCGTACCTTCGCCCACGTACACATCAATCTCTGACCGCAAGCCGAAATCGCCCGGCAAATAAATGCCTGGCTCAATCGAAAAGCAGGTGCGCGGCATAATCACCCGGCTGTCGGGCGTTTCGAGGTTATCAATGTTCGCGCCGTTGCCGTGGACTTCTTCGCCGATGGAATGGCCGGTGCGATTGAGGAAGTTGTCGCCGTAACCCGCGTTCACGATCACCGCGCGCGACACGTCATCCACCTCAGCGCCGCGAAACTGCGCGCCCGCCGCGACCTTGGCGCGAATGAACGCCACTGCGGCATCGCGCGCGCCCGCGACGATGTCGAAGATGCGCGTGTACTTTTCGGGCACCGTCGCACCGACAAAACCCGTCCAACTCAGATCGGCATAGACGGACGCGGGCTGTTTCAACTTCGCCCACACATCCAGCAGCACAAAATCGCCCGCGTTGATCGGCGCGTGGCGTTCGGCGTTCGGGCTGTAATGCGGCATCGCGGCGTTGGCGTTGACCGCGACGATAGGCGGCGCGTCGGCGTGCATGTTTTCTTCGGCAAAGCGCCGCCACATGAATTGCTGGATCGCGTATTCAGTCAGCGCCTCATTCGCCCGAATGCCGCGCGCGATTTCGGCGAAGGCCTCGTGAATGATGCGATGCACTTTGATGGCCGCTTCGACGTGCGTGGCGTGCTGGGCGGGCGACCAGACGGCTTCAAACACTTGCACCAGGTCGGCACTCGTGATGACTTCGACGCCGAAGCTGCGCACGAGTTCGAGCGTCCCGGCGTCTACACGAGCGATGTACGGAATCGCGTTGTTGGGCGAATACTGCATCGCAATGCGCTGCGCGCCGCTCAACGCTTCGGCCACCGCCGCCTGCAACGCCTGCCAACGCAAATAAATGATCTTGCGGCCCGGCAGGTCGTCGAGTTTGTCGGTCTCGATGGCGTGCACGATCTTGACCGGTTCGCCCGCCGCGGGGACGTAATAAAACCAGCGGCGCGTGGCATGCGCGTGCGGATCGAGTTTCAAGATGCGCCACGCCAGCGGATCGCTGTGACGGAAGTCGTAAAACAGCCAGCCGGACAAGCCTGCCTCACGCAGGGCGGTTTGGATTTCAGTAACACGAGTGGAATGGGTGAATGACATAAACTCCCTTTTGATCTGAGTAGTAAATCAACTGACAAAGAGATCACGGAACAGACGGAAATAACGGAACAAGCGGAAGGTTGTTAGCCAAATGTAGTTCCGTGTGTTCCGTTATTTCCATCTGTTCCGTGATCTCTTTCCTATCGGTCTTACTTGCGCTACCACCTGAATTCAGGATCACTTTATTGTAAGCGGTTCGGCTTTGCCCAATGCACACGCGCCAACAGCAAATCGCCGCCGAAGTTGGCCGGGATGACTTCGCCCACCGTGATCCACGATTCGCTGGCGTTGATGTTGACGGTGTGAAAGTTGCCGTAGTGCGGGACTTCATTGGGACGATTCACCGGGTCGCCGTACAGCGGAAAGACCGTGCGCTCCGTTGCGCGTATCAGTCGTTGCGTCTTTTCATTTACGCGCGCGATGAACAAGGGCGAGCGCCAGCGCATTACTTTTTCGTTCTCCGCCGTCTTGCGTGTGTAAACCAAAAACAGTCCTTCCGAATGCGCCAGCCAATGCTGCTGCGTCGTAGACATCGCCAGCGCCTCGCCATCATCGAACTTCCACGCGACCGGCTCGCTCCACTGCAAACCATCTTTCGACGTGTTGACGTAACCAAAGCCGTCTTCGGCACGAATCGTCAGGAAATACTGACCGCGAAAATGCACGAGCGAGGGTTCCAGCAAGCCGCGTTTGACCGTGTTGCGCAACTCATTGCCGACTTGTTTGAGCTTGAGTTCCTTGCCATCAAACGAACAGAGCGCCGTGGTGACGCCGTAATCGGCACGCTCCTTAGGCCGGAACGACATGGGAATCAGCGCGTCGCCATTCGGCAAGATCAGCCATTGCGCGCCGCCCGCCGTATAAAGCGCGCTGCCACGCGGGTCGTTCCATTCCAGCCGCTGACGTGACGACCAATTCCCTTTGGCATCGCGCACGACATAGACCGGGTAACGTTGCGGCTGTTCGGGAAAGTATTTGCCATCGCGGTAATAGACGATGTGGCCGAGCGCGATGATGCTTTTGGTGTTCGGGTGATATTGCGGCATCACATCGCTGACGGCCTCTTCGATGCCGCCCGCGTATGGCCGCCGTCCGAAGCCGGGCACGGGTTGCAGCGCGCTCCACGTTTGCCAATCCGCGCCATCACCCCGCACCTCCTGCCATTGCACCGGGCCGTAATAGTCGGAGCCTTTGATCCATTGCAAGGTCATGAATTTTTGTGCGCCCTGCGGCGAAGGCAACACGCACAGGCGCGGCAGGAACCACGTCGTGCCCTGGTTGTCGCGGTTGCGATTCCAAGTAATGTGTTCGATGCGTGCGATCAGGTCGCGCGGCGCGGAGGCAGCGACGGAAAGAATGCCGTAGACACCTGCGGCAAGGCCGCAGACAAGGATGATTAAGCTAAGTTGTTGGTATGTTCGTTTCATCAGGATGCAGTTGCACGTTTTCGGCCCGCGAAGGCGGGCGGCAGCATAAAGCCTGGGGGGAAGACGGCAGCCGGAACCCTAGATCGGTTTCACTTCGGTGTATGGCAAAAAGCCGCGCCGCGGTACTGTCCCGGCGCAGCGCGCCTACCGTACACGCAAATGAAAACCGATCTAGGAAAGCGTCCATTGAATCTATAAGCCCACGGAGTGGGCGGCAGACATTCAGCAAACATTAAATGGCGGGCCACTATCTGTCGCCCGCCTTCGCGGGCTTGGCGCATTCTCGCTAGCGTACCCAGGGTTCCGCGCTAACGCGCTCCACCCTGGGCTTTATGCTGCCGCCCGCGTTCGCGGGCTGAAGAACTCACCCGGCCTTACCTCAGGCTTGGCGTACATCAAACCGTGGCCAACCGGCGCGCCTGTTCGCCCTGTTTTTCCTGCGGCTGCACACGCCACAACACAACCGCCGCGACCAACAACAACAGCGCCGAAGCCTGCAACGCGCCGCCCAATCCGATGGTGCTTTTCAACGCCCCAGCCAGCGCCGCCATTGTGCCGCCGACAATGCAACCCGCCAAGTTGAACAGGCCATAGCCCGTCGCGCGCACATGCGCGGGCGCAATCTGGCACAGGATCGGCATCGCGTTGCAATCCAGCAAGCCCCGGCTCAAGCCATACACGACCAGACAAACCGACAGCACCAGCGGCGACGAAGTCCAGCCGACGACGAATAGAAATACGCCGCCCGCCGCAAAGCCCGCGACCGGCACCAGCACGCGGGCGCGCGGATTGGTGCGGCTCCAACGGTCAGCCAACACGCCGCCACCCAGGATTCCGGCAAAGGCCGCCGCCTGAATGTAAAAGGTCGCCGAAAAGCCCGCGCCCGTCAGCGTCATCTGAAAGCGTTCGTAAAGATAGAGCGGCAGCCACGTCAGCACGATCCAACCGGCGACGGAAAAGAGCGTGAAGGCCGCGCCCAGCAACAGAAAGTCGCGGTTGGATAGCAAGTCCGTGAGCGCCGCCCACCAATCCGTTTGCGTTGTCGCCGGGTCAACGCGCGACGCAACATCGGCTTCACGCAAGCCCACGATTAGCACGACGGAATACGCAATGCCCGCCACGCCCAACCACGTGAACGCCGCGCGCCAGCCGTACTGTTGCCCGATCCAGCCGCCCGCCCAGCCGCCTGCGATCATGCCGATGTAAAGGCCGCTCTGGTGCAAGCCCGTCGCCAGCGAGCGCGTGCGTTCGCCGTGATGATCGGCCAGCAAGGCCAGCGCCGCCGGGATGTAGCAGGCTTCGCTGATGCCCATCAACGCGCGCGCGCCCAGCAGTTGCCCGAAGCCGCTGACGTGCCCGGTCGCCCAGGTGACGGCAGACCAGACGAACAAACTGACGAGGATGATTTTGCTGCGGCTGAAGCGGTCGGCCAAATACCCGCCGAAGGGACTGAGCGCGCCATATACCCACAGGAACGCGGGCGTGACCAAACCGAGTTGCGCATCACTGACCTGAAACTCCGCACGCAGCAGCGGGAACAGCGAAAAGATCACCTGCCGGTCAAGGTAATTGAGCATTCCCACGACCCAGAGCAGCGCGACTAGAAGCCAGGCGTAGTGTGTGCGTTTCACGATTCGATTCTCCCGCAAAATCCGTCAAGTCACAGAACATTGAGGCTGTTTTTAACCACGAAGAAGTCGGGAAGCTTCGACCTTTTCTTCGTGTCCTTCGTTTCTTCGTGGTTTCATCTGCTTGAGGCCTGACACAACTGGCGAAAACTCGACTGCGCCAACTGCGCATCCAAATCAGCCTCTTCCGCAGCAGTCAGCTTGCGGCGTGGTTCCAAACACTCCCCACAATCAATTCCCTGCCGCCGCAACATCGCTTTGACAGCGGGCACGACCGGGTAGCGCAAGCCGATGGTGATGAGTTCGTTGATGCGCTCTTGCACGGCGCGCGCCTGCGCCCATGCGCCCGCCTGGGCGTGTGCGTAAAGCTCGACGAAGAGTTCCGGCACGACGTTGTAAAAGCTGCCGATGCCGCCATCCGCGCCCATCAGCAAGCCGGCGACCAGCACTTCGTCGTAGCCGCTGAAGAGCGTCACGCCGCGCTGTTTGAGCCGCGACAGCTTATACAGATCGAAGTCGGTGAACTTCAGCCCAATAACGTTCGGCAATTCGCACAGTTCGTGAATCTGCGCGGCGGTCGAGATGCCCGGATAAAGCGCGGGCATAAAGTAAATCAGCAACGGCAAATCCGACGCCGTGGCGATGGCGCGGTAATACGCCTTGATCTCGGCAAAGCTGTAACTGCCCGCCGGCGGCAAGGCGCTGACGGCGTGCGCTCCGGCGCGGGCGGCGTGCTGGGCCAGCGTGACGGCATCGGCGGTCAGGAACGCGCCGACGTGCACGATCACCTGTTTGCCTGCGGGCGAATGTTGAACGGCGGCGGCGGTGACGGCCTGGCGTTGCGCGACCGATTGCAACAAGCCTTCGCCAGTCGAGCCACAGACGTAAACGCCATGCGCACCGGCGGCGTAAAAGCGCGCCAGCAATTGCGCGAACGCGGCGGGATTAAACTGTCCCGCCGCGTCAAAAGGCGTAACGGCTGCGGGTAAGATGCCGTGAAACGTGGTCATGGTGGTTAAGAGCGATTTGCGAGTGCGTATACGCTTGCGGTGCGATACGAAGAACTGTAGTGCTCGGCTTTAATTCGTGCCTTAAAGCCCTGAAGGGGCGAAATTCAATAGCCAGGGGGGCAACGCCCCTGGTATCAACCGAAAATTCATAAGCCCTGAAAGGGCGAAATTTCAGGTGGCTATTGCGCCCCTTTAGGGCTTGTCTTGTTTGTTCGTCAGTACCCAGGGCGTTGCCCTGGGCTATTGAATTGCGCCCTTTCAGGGCTTGGGTAGCAATTTCTTCGGGTACAACTCAACCCTGCAACTGATTCAAGAAAATGCCGGAATGAATTTCACGCACACCGGCGCGCTGATCGTGATTTGCTTGCCAGTGAAACTCAACTTGCCGCTTTGCTGATCAAGGCGAAAGACGGCGATGTTGTCGGTGTTCTGATTCGCCACCAGCAACCATTGCCCGGTCGGGTCAATCCCGAAATTGCGCGGCCATTTGCCCTGCACGGGTTCGTATCCAATCAACACTAACTTGCCGGTTTGCGCGTCTACAGCATAGCTCACGATGCTGTCGTGGCCGCGATTGGAGCCATACAGGAATTTACCCGACGGATGCACGTGGATGTCGGCGCAATACGTCGTGCCGCTGAACCCGGCGGGCAGTGTCGAAATGTTCTGAATCTCGCTCAGCTTGCCTTGGGCTTTGTCGTAGGCGAAGGCGGTCACCGTCGAATCCAATTCGTTGATGACGTAGCCGAATTTGCCGTTGGGATGAAAGTCGAAATGGCGTGGCCCTGACGCCGGTTTGGTCGCGGCGAAACCGTTGGCAATCAGCTTGCCGTTCTTGGTGTCCAGCTTGTAACTCATCACCTTGTCTATGCCGAGGTCGGGCGCGAAGGCGTAATTGCCCGCCGCGTCCAACACGCAACTATGCGCGTGCGGTTCCTTCTGGCGTTGTGGATTGCCGCCCGTGCCCGTGTGTTGCGCGACATCGCTGAGCGCGCCCAAACTGCCATCGGCATTGACGGGATAAAGCACGACACTACCGCCACCGTAATTCGCCAGCAACACCCATTTGCCGGACGGATGCACCGAGACGTGCGCCGGAATGCCGGGCGAGGATTGCTGATTGAGTTGTTTGAGCGCGCCGGTTTTCTGATCAATGGCAAAGGCCGTCACGCCGCCACCTTTCTTGCCGTTGAACTCGTTGACTTCGTTGGCGGCGTAAAGGAAGCGCCGTTTGGCGTCAATCGCCAGAAACGACGGGCTAAGCTTGTGCGTGGTGACGCTCGACGGTTTCAGTTCGCCGGTCGCGGTATCCAGACGATAGACATAAATGCCTTCGCTGGTTTTGTTCGTATAGGTGCCGATATAAACCAGCATGTCTTTGGTGGCGGCATTCGCTGTAAATGAAAAGCCGACGGCGCTGAGGCTGGCGGCAGCAATGAATTCACGACGAGTTGAAGGATTTACCATAGTGCGTTTACTCCGAGTTAATCGGTCAGATGAAAAATCAGGCATCCCCTGGGAGCGCAGGCATCCTTGCCTGCTGTGAGGAAAGCGGCGCAGCGTTCCGCTGTCTAATACGCGCCTTATGCAACCGGGGAAAAGAAAGTCTGCGCCGCTTTTTTTATAGCAGGCAAAGATGCCTGCATCCCAGCAATTAGCGTGGAATCACCCACGGCATCACATACGCATAAACCATCACGATCAACCCCACCAGGCAAGCCAGCGCCAAACTGTGCCAAAAGACCGCTTTGAAAATCGCCGCTTCGTTGCCGTGCTGTTGTGTAGCCGCGCTCGAGACGACGATGGATTGGGCGTCAATCATCTTGCCCATCACGCCGCCCGCCGAATTGGCCGCGCCCATCAGGATCGGGCTTAGGCCCAACTGCTCGGCGGTCACTTTCTGCAAGTTGCCGAAAAGCGCATTCGACCCCGCGTCGGTGCCTGTCAGTGCAACGCCCAACCAGCCGAGCATGGTGCCGAAGAACGGGTAGAGCCAGCCGGTGCTGGTCATACTCAAGCCCAACACAGTATCCATGCCCGAATAGCGCGTCACATACGCCAAACCGACCATAAAGCTGATTGCCAATAACGACGGGATCAATTGCACGAGCGTCTCTTTGAAAAGGCGCATCGTTTTCCCGAACGGCAACCCGGCGAGCAAGGCCGCGATGATGCCGCCAATAAAAACCGCCGTGCCCGGCAGGCTGATGAAGTTCAGATTGACGGTGGCGTCTTCGGGCAAGGGGCGCGGCGCGACGGGCGGCATTTTCATGACCGCGTTGTGCAGCATCGGCATCGGGATTTTCAATGCATCGAAGGTCAGATACTTGCTCACCGACGGCAGGCCCGTGATGAAGATCAGGATCGAAGCGACGATGAACGGCGACCAGCCTTTCAGCACTTCGCCCAGCGAGTGGTGCGGGATGTGGGTCGCGAGTTCGCCGCTGACGGGAATCACTTCTGATGGCTTCCAGAATTTCAAAAACGCCACCATCACCAGCAACGAAAAGACCGATGAAACCACATCCACCAAACCCGCATCCTGATAGTTCGACCAATAAAACTGCATCCCCGCGAACGATAACCCGCTGACGAAAAGCGCGGGCCAAACCTGAAAGGTCTCGCGCCAACCGACCATGCTGCGCACCAGCCAGAACGGCAGGATCAACGACAGCGGCGGCAAAATGCGCCCGGTCATCGCGCTGAATTGCAATTCGGGCAAACCGGTCACGCCCGCGAGCGTGCGAATCGGATTGCCGACGCCGCCCCAGGCGACCGGCGCGGTATTCGCAATCAAACACAGCGTCGCCGCTTGAAAGGGATTGAAGCCCAAGCCGATCAGGAACGCGCCCGCAATCGCCACCGGCGCGCCGCCGCCGCCCGTGCCTTCCAAAAACGCGCCGAAGCAAAACGCGATCAGCACCAGTTGCAGCCGCTTGTCTGACGACAATCCGGCAATCGAATCTTTCATCACCTGAAACTGCCCCGTCTCACAAGCGATGTTGTACAAAAAGATCGAGGCCACGATGATCCACGCGATGCGCAGTATGCCGAAGATAAAGCCGTGAAAGGCCGCCGTGGTGACCAGCGCGGCGGGCATTTTGAACGCCACCAGCGCCAGCAGCACGGCCATCAGCATGCCGCTCAGCGCCGACACCCAGACGCGTTTTTTCAGCACGATCAGCACGAAAAACAACGTCAGCACCGGCAGCGACGAAACCGCCGTCGAGAGCGCACGATTGTGGAAAGGATCGTAAACTTGTTCCCAGATCATCATAAAAGTAGTCAGTAGTCAGTAGTCAGTAGCCGGTAGTCAGTAGCCGGTAGTCAGTAACCAGTAGTCGGTAGCCGGTAGTCAGTAGCGGCAACGGCGTTGTTAATCGTTGGCGGGGCGCGGCGGGTTCGCCCAATGGCCAGCCGGATCGGAACCACTGACGAGCACGCCTTTCAGGTTCCAATCCATGCCGGCGCGCACGTCTGCGGTGGTGTAACGCAACGTCAACCCGCAGCGCCGCCGCGCGGAGGTATTCGCCTCGGAACCGTGCAGCAACAGATCGGTGTGGATAGAAATTTCGCCCGCCCGCAGCACGTTGTTGACTGGCGCGCCGAAGCGTTCGGCCTCCGGCACAACTTGATTCAAAATGCTGGGGTCGCTCTCTTCGGTGAGTTGATAGGTCAGATGGCCGAAATGATGCGAGCCGGGAATGAAGCGCATACAGGCGTTTTCGACATCGGCGTCATCAATCGCCAGCCAGACAGTCACGGCCTTGGTCGGCGTCAGCGGCCAATAGCCCGCATCCTGATGCCAGCCGACGGTGCGTCCGTCACCTGGCAATTTGCAGAAAAAGTGCGCGCCCCAGCCGATGACATTTTCACCCAGCAGGTCTTTGACATACGCCACAATGCGCGCATCGGTGAGCAGGTCGTACACCTTGCCGTACAGCAGATGCGCCGTCTTGATCGAGTAATTGTCCTGTCCCGCAGCCAGCACGCGCGTCAGCAATTCGTCGAAGTAACGGCGGTGAGCAGCGCTTTCCGCTTCCGTGAAAATGCGTATACCGCTGATGTAACCATCACGATTGAACGCCGCGATTTGTTCGCGCGTCAGTGTTTGTGGCGCGGCCACACCGGCCTCGTGAAAGCGGAACTCGCGCGCCAGCTCAGCCAAGCGGTCGGCTTCGGGATAGAGTTTGTTGAATTCAGGATTGAAGTGGTGGTTGATGGGTTGGGAGTCAGCTTGTGTTTGTAACATTGTGTTGAAGGTTGGGACAGTGTGCCGGTACGGAACCGGGAGCGATAGCGACCGGGTTAGACGCCATCAAGTACGATCTGACTCGAAGCAAACCCGGTCGCTATCGCTCCCGGTTCCGTACCAACGTGTTCTGCTTTAATGATCAGTCTCGCGCAACAGGCGTTTCAAATTCAGCGTCGCCAGATAAATCGCCGTTTTACCTTCATGGCTGGCGTAATACGAAACCAGCAGTTGAGCGCCGCGCACGACCAGCCCCGCATAGCTGGTGTCGCCGCCGCTGGGCAAGGTCACGATTAGATTGACTGCGCCCTCCTTCGTCAGCCACGCCACATACGTGCTTGTCTGCCGGTCAGCCAAATGCCCACGCGTCACGCCCAGCAATCGCCCGTCCGGCAACGCGATAAAATTCGGCCCGCCCAGCCGCACGTTCTGCTCTTGCCACGTCCAATTTGTATACGGCGGACGGCTGCTGCCGAGAAAGCCGTTTTGCGTGCCGCGTTCGCGCCGCACCCAGGCCAGCATTTCGCCGTCGGGCAGGAAGCGCACGGTCGTCTCGTTGGGCCGCCCGGCAATCTCAAAGCTCGTCACCCATTGATACCGGATGCCATCGCGCGTCGAAACCAAATGCGCCTGATATTCATCACCGCCGGATTGGTACAACACGCCGTAACCGATGCCGCGCTGCCACGTCACGCGCCAGAGCCAGTCGGCGTCGGTTTTGATTTTCGGATCAATCTCCACCGGGCGCGGCACGCCAAAGTTGCGGCCCAGCTTGTCGGAAAAGGAAACCCGCGTGCGGCGCAGGCCCAGCTTTTCACCTTCGTAATACGAGCCGCCGATCAACAGCATCAACCGCCCATCCGGCGTGACTGACAATTTCGGATCACGCAAATCCACGCCTTCTTCGCTCAGCAACGCGGCTGCTTGCCAGTTCTGGCCGTCGGCGGAAGTGATGACGCGAATCGTGCCGTTGGTTCCCTCCTTGCCGGGCACATGGCCGGTGCCTTCGCGAAAAGTGCAATAGAGTTTGCCGTTGAATTCGACCAGGTCGGTAAAGGCGCTGTGCAACGCGCGGTCGTAAATGCGCACGACTGAGAGCAGGTATTTTTGGGCCGCCGTTTCCTGCGCCAGGGCGGCCAGGGCGTTGAATGCCAGCAACAATAGCACTGCCAGCAGACGCCTCATTTTGCCGCTCCACCCCATTGTTTCATTTGTTCGCGGGCGGCGTTGGTTTCGTCATAACGAATCGGTTGCACGCCGTTTTCTTTGACGAACCGCAACATGCGTTCGTCCACGTAGGCCAACCGTTCCCAATTCAAATTGTGCGCGACGGCGATGCCCGGATAGCCGGGATGACCCAGGTTGCGAATCTCATCATCGTCGTAAGCCAAATGCCCGACGATCAGATATTCGCCGTCTGGCACGGCCTTGAGCGCGTTCATCACATCCTGCACGTAATCACCTGTGTGGCGCCGATCAATCGGGCTGGGGCGCGGCAACGCCAGCCGTCCGCCAATTTGGCGCGTATCAATCAGGCGATTTTGCTGACACCAGGGGCCGAACTTATCGGCTAGGCCCGGCACCACTTGCACCGTGCCCATGTGTAAATCGGCATAGCGAATATCGAAGCCCAGCCGCCGCAATTTGTCGAGTTGCGCCTGCAATTCAATCAGCGCTTCGTCAGCCTTGGCACTGGCTTTGACGCCATCATTGGTCTGATGCAGATAGCCTTTGCCGTCAAGCAATGACGGCACTTTTTCACGCGGCGCAACCGGCCCCCATTTGACGTTATCCCATTCGGACGTCAGATCGGTGTGCAGCCCAAAACACAGGCCCTTGGTTTTCGCCAGCAGCTTGGCCGCTTCTTCAACATAAGGCGAGGCCGCCAGCACGGAGCAGTTTTTGAGAATGCCGTTTTGATAACACTCCTTGACGGCGCGGTTCAGGCTGCGCGCGCAACCCAGATCATCGCCGCGCGTGATCAGGCGAATACGCGATGGCGGCGCGGCGGCATACATTGCGGCCACGGCGAGCGTGCTGTTTTGTAAGAAGCTTCTACGATTCATGTGTCCACTTGTCCTCTTTGACGCGCAGCGTCTTTGGAGTGCGGTGGCTCGACACCGCTTTGGCAGGCCCCTCGTTATTATGACCCGTCAAGGGGTTACCAAAGCGGTGTCGAGCCACCGCACTCCAAAGCTTATTCCTTCGGATGCACCCACGGCTTGCGATATTCGCGCGCCAACAGCTTGTTCGCTTCGGCATCGCCAACGACTTGGTGCTTGGCGGCGTCCCACTTGAACGAACGGCCCAACTTCATCGAATGATTTGCCAGGATGCAACTGGCGGTCGAGATGTGGCCCTGTTCGATGTCAGCAACGGGTTTGCTGCGGTTTTCGATGCAACGCAACAGGTCTTTCATGTGGCCGCGAATCGCGGGCGCAACGTGGCGTTCCAAATCCTTTTCGGTGCGGTCAATCGGGTACTGCTCAAATTCGTAAGTCACGTCCTTGTGCACCGACGGTTGTTTGTTATCCGTCGGGATGAAGTCGTAACTCATCACGCCAGCCTTGAGTGTTCCCTTGTCGCCATAGATCGTCGCGCCCCAGGGATATTTCGGATCGGGCGGATGGCCGTAGGTGCGATGCTGCCAGATCACCGGGAACTCGGGGAAATCAAAGGTCGCCGTTTGCGTGTCGGTGATGTTGGCCTTGCTGTCCTTGTCTATCAGGATGCCGCCATTCGATGAAACCTCGCGCGGCCAGCCCAGACCGCACATCCAGCGCACCATGTCGAGCATGTGTACGCACATATCGCCGACGATGCCGTTGCCGTATTCCATAAAGGCGCGCCAACTGCGCGGATGCACCAGCTTGTTATAAGGCCGCATGGGCGCGGGGCCAGTCCACATTTCGTAATCCAGATAATCGGGCGGCGCGGTGTCGGGCGGGTTCTCTTTGGTGCGCATCTGGTAATAACAATAAATCTCGACCAGCCCGATTTTGCCGAGCTTGCCGGTTTGGACGATCTGCTCTTTGGCTTCGATCAGATGCGGCGTCGAACGGCGTTGCGTGCCGACCTGCACGACGCGGTTGTGTTTGCGCGCGGCGGCGACCATCGCCTGACCTTCGACGACGTCAACGCTGATGGGCTTCTGAACGTAAATATCCGCGCCAGCCTCGCAGGCCGCGATCATCGGCAGCGCGTGCCAATGGTCGGGCGTCGCGATCAGCACGATGTCCAAATCTTTCTCTTTGAGCAGCGCGCGGTAATCGCCGTAAGTGCGCGGCGTCTTCTTGGATTCCTGCCGTCCGGCGACCTGTTCGGCGCAATCGGCCAGCATCTTTTTGTCTACATCACAGAGCGAGACGACCTCGACCGGCGCGACTTGCAGCAGGCGGAACAGGTCGGATTTGCCATACCAGCCGGTGCCGATGAGGCCGACGCGAGCTTTCTTTTGCGCGAACTCTTCGGCGTATTTGTAATTCCTGCGCAAGATTGCCGGAGCGAGGGCAAAGGCGGCGCTTTGGCGAATGAAATCTCGACGTTGCATAAACCAATCCTCCTGGATGATTCAACCATCATCAATGTCCATTTGATTCGACGATGGCCTGATAAACCGCCGTGCGAAACTCGGCCATCAGCCGCAAATCCGTAGGCATTTTTTGCGTCATCATAATGCCGATGAGCTGTTCTTTCGGATCAATGAAAAAGCTGGTCGAAGCCGCGCCCGCCCAATCAAAAGTACCCAGCGAACCGATGCGTTGATGGTCGGCGGCGTCGGTCACTACGCGAAAGCCGAGTCCGAAGCCTGTGCCTTCGCCGATGGTTACGCCTGCGGTCGGCTTACGCGCGTGGGCAGTGTGATCCATCGTCATCAGTTGAACGGTCTTGGGACTAAGCAGCCGCACGCCCTCCAGCGTGCCGCCGTTGAGCAGCATCTGGCAAAACCGCAAATAATCGTGCGCCGTGGAAACCAGCCCCCCGCCGCCAGAATAAAACGTCGCTGGACGCGCGTAGCGGCTTTTGCCCGGCTGATCGGCAATCACCCGTTTGCCATCGGCATCCGCCAGCGCAAACGGCGACAGGCCCCACTGATAATTGACGGTGAAGCGGTCGAGCTTGGCAGCAGGCACATCAAACGCGGTGTCACTCATGCCCAGCGGTTTGAAAATGCGCTGGCGCATAAATTCATCCAACGTGCTGCCCGAAAGCACTTCGACCAAACGCCCCAGCACGTCGGTGCTGACGCCGTAATTCCACTGTTCGCCGGGATGAAAAAGTAGCGGCAACGCGCTCAGCTTTTTGGTGAACTCAGCCAACGTGAGATCGCCCGACAGCAGGTTGGCCGCGCGGTATTGCCGGTCTACGGGCGTGTCGCCAAAGAGGCCGTAAGTCAGCCCCGATGTATGCGACATCAAATCGCGCACTGCAATCGGACGCTTGGGTTTCACCAGCGCGCCGTTCTCGCCATAGACCTGCACGTCTTTGAATTCGGGCAAGTACATCAACAACGGGTCGTCCAACTGAAACTTGCCTTCTTCGTAAAGCAGCATCGCCGCGACGGTCGTGATGGGCTTGGTCATTGAGTAAATGCGAAAAATCGCATCGCTCTTGAGCGGCCTGCCCGCTTCGGCATCAGCCTGGCCCGCCGCAGCGAGATGCACCAGCTTGCCGCGCCGCGCCACCAGCGTAAGCGCGCCGACCAGTTTGCCCTCTTTGATTTTTCGCGCAAACAGTTGATTGATGCGCTCCAGCCGTTCGGACGAAAGCCCGACGGCTTCAGGTTTGACCGGCGCAGCCGTCTGGCCGTACACCGGAATCAGCGCGTACAGCACCAATGCTGTCGCGCGCAGCAATGCCCATGTTCTTTTCATGAAGTTCGCTCCTTGCTTGCTCGTTTAGCCCACCTTTGTCGTCTGATGCGCCACCATCTGCCAGCGCCCTTTCAGTTTGGAATAGACGTGAATCATCCGCGCATCCACAGTGCGATCCGCGCCATTCGTTTTCAGCTTGATGATCGCGTGGCAAGTCACAATCGCCGTGTCCCCGTACAAATTGACCTTCACGTCATCGCGGTCAATGGACACGTATTTCGTCGTGCCCGTTTTGAAGTTGGTGAGGTACTTCGTCTTGTCGTCTACGCGGCCATCGGAATGCGTGTAAACCAACGTGTCGGCATAAAAGGTTTCCAGCTTGGCGGCATCGGCTTTGGTCAGCGCGTCCACCCATTCCTGTTCCAGTTTCAAGACGGCCTGTTCGAGGCCGCTGCCTTTTTGGGGGACGGCTTGGGCAATCAATGCCACGCTCATCAACAGGCCAACAATCCACAAGGTTCTTTTCATGTCTGATGCTCTCCAAAGCCGCTCAGCGGCTCTTTGTGTTTTCGTGTTTGGTGACAGCTTGGTTACGGCTTGCGCGGATGCTTTTTCTTCCACTCTTCAAATTCTTTTTCAGCTTCCGGGCTGAGCCGTGGATAAATATCGCGGGTCTTATATTTGCCGCTCTTCATCGCCTCTTCCTTGAAATCTTCGGTATAGGTTTGATTTTCGGCGGCCTTGATCACCTCGTCCGCGATTTGCGGCGGGAAAACGAGCAAGCCTTCTTCGTCACCGACCACAACATCGCCGGGCAACACCGTGATCGAGCCGATGCGCACAGGCGCATTCCACTCGACGCCGATTTGATCGGCCATCGCCGAAGCGTGCGCGCCCGCGTAATACACCGGGAAATCCTTCCATTGCAGAAAGCCGTTCAGATCGCGGATGCCGCCATCCACGACGATGCCAGCGGTTTTGCGCAGCTTGATGGCAAGGCCGGTCATCGTGCCCATAAACGTGGCGCGTTCGACCATGCCGCCCAATTCGACCACGACTACATCATCGGCATTGGCGTCTTCGCCACCGCGCGTGTTGAAGCGGTAATCCCAATCGCCTTCTTTCGCCAGTTGCTGCACGGCTTCATCCACGTCGGGGCGAAGCGGCAAATAGCGCAAGGTCGTGGCACGGCCCACCATCTTCAGGCCGGGCTGGGTGGTTTTGAGGTGGCTGACAAAACAGTTCTTGTAGCCTTTGTTTTGCACCGCGCCCCAGAGGTTTTCGATTTGCAGGGTTTTGATTTTTGCCAGTTGTTCATCGGTCACGCGCGGGCGTTGGGGCGCCAGCACATCCATCAACGGCGTCCAAGTGTTGCGTTGCGCGCGCAAGCCTGACGGCACGGCGTTCTGGCTGTTCACACGCGCCAGCAGCCCATAGCCAAAACAGAGCACGAGTAACAGAAAAGGCACTGCGGTTCTGATCCGAAACATCTAGCCTCCTCAGCAAACGGACGCAGCCGCGTTCGCTTATGCGCTGACGGTACGATCAAGTTGGTTGTAAGTGAATGCGTTGCGGGTAACAAAAGACGCGCGCATTCTAGCCGCGCCTTGTCACGCTGACAAGGTGGTCTAGGGTGACCAGGCGATGAGCGGCATTTCGCGCGCCGAATTCGTTAGGCGAAAAGGATATGAACTGCACGGCGCGCCGCAAGGTACCAGTGGCGCGCGCAGTTTGAGCAGGTAAATACGCAGCCAGCCACACGACGAGCTACAAAAGTTTGAGTAACTTCTGCCTTAGATCGGTTTGCACTTCGGTGTATGGCAAAAAGCCGCGCAGCGGGACAGTACCGCGCGCGTGAGCAAGCGGCGCGTCAAGCACGGCTGACTGACGCAACGCCGAAGCGCCGCTTGCTCAC